>DASTEX010000642.1:0-2242 GCA_035709185.1 Gemmatimonadales bacterium | reverse complement strand
ATCGCCGCCATCACCAACCGGCTCCACAACGAGTATCACAACGATCGGGTCGGATTCTTCGGGTTCTTCGAGAGTATCCGCGACCAGGCGGTGGCGGATGCGCTGTTCATGGCCGCGGGGAGGTGGCTCGCCGAGCGGGGCCATGACGTGATGCGGGGACCGGCGTCCTTCTCGGTCAATGACGAATGCGGCCTGCTGGTCTGGGGGTTCAACACGCCGCCCACGATCATGATGCCGCACAATCCCGAGTGGTATCCCTCGCTGGTGGAGAACGCCGGCTTTACCCGGGCCCGGGACCTGCTGGTGTACCAGGGCGGCAACGAGGCCGGCTCAGAGCCGCCGGAACGGATCGCGCGGGCGGTGGACCTGGTGACCCGGCGGCTCGGCATCACGGTCCGCCCGCTCGACCTGAAGGATTTCCGGGGCGAAGTCAGCCAGGTGAAGGAGCTGTACAACCAGTGCTGGGAACGGAACTGGGGGTTCGTTCCCATGACCTCCGAGGAGATCGATCACCTGGCGGCGCAGTTCCGCCCGGTGGTCATTCCCGATCTGGTTCCGATGGTGGAAAAGGACGGACGGCCGATCGCCTTTGGCCTGGCCCTGACGGATCTCAACGTGGTGTTTCGCACCAACCGGAACGGATATCTTCTGCCGGTGCTGCCCCGGCTGCTCTGGTCCCTCAAGCGGGAGACCGTCCGGCGGGCCCGCATCCTTCTGTTAGGCATCATCCCCGAATGGCGGGGCAAGGGCATCGACGCCGTGCTGTTCCACTGGATCTGGACCCGGGCGGGACAGCACGGCATGCCCTGGGGCGAAGCCGGCTGGATCCTGGAGGACAACGCGGCGATGAACGCCGGACTGCTGAAGATGGGATTCGAGCACTACAAGACCCTCCGGATGTACGACCGCCCGCTCTAGACCGCGACCGTCATGGCGAAGGTACTGGTCACGGGAGCTACGGGATTCGTCGGGTCGCACCTGGTGGAGGCCCTGCTGCGCCGGGGCGACCGGGTCCGGGCCCTGGCCCGCTCCCCGGCCAAGGCGGAAGCGCTGGGGTTCACCGCCGTCGAGTGGATCCGGGGCGACCTGGACCATCAGGCTTCGCTTCACCACGCCGTTCGCGACGTCGAGGTGATCTACCACGTCGCGGGCCTGGTGGCGGTCGCGAGCGAGGCCCAGGGCATGGCGGTGAACCGGGACGGCACCGGCCGGCTGCTCGAAGCGGCGCGCGATACCGGCGCCCGCATCGTGTTCATCTCCAGCCTAGCGGCGGGCGGACCGTCCTCGCCAGGACGCCCCGTCACCGGTACCGAGGAACCGCGCCCGGTCACCGCCTACGGCCGCAGCAAGCTCGCCGCCGAGGCGCTGGTCCGGAACAGCCCGCTTCCCTGGACCATCATCCGCCCTCCGGCAGTCTACGGACCGCGCGACCTGGAGATGCTGCGGATCTTCCGCGCGGTATCCCGCTACGGCGTGGCACCGGTGTTTGGCGCGGGCAACCAGGAGCTCTCGCTGGTCTACGGCCCGGATCTGGCGGAGGCCATCGCGCTGGCCGGGCAGGCCCCGGCGGGGGCGAGGCAAGTCTACTGCCCGGCGCACCCCGAGGTGGTGACCGCGACCGGCCTGGTCCGGGAAGTGGGCTCGGCGGCCGGCCGGACCGTCCGGGTGATCCGGATTCCGGTTGCGTTAGGCAGGCTGGTGCTGCTGGCCACCGGGGCCATTGCCGGTCTCACCGGCCGGGCCACGTTGCTCAACCGCGACAAGGGGAACGAGTTCTTTGCGCCGGCGTGGACCTGCGATCCCGGTCCCCTGGAGCGGGCCACCGGCTGGCGGGCGATGCACGACCTCCGGAGCGGGGCCGCCGCCACCATCGAGTGGTACCGCCAGGCCCGCTGGCTATGATCCCGCTCAAGCTGATCGATCGCCTCATGCTGGTGTACCTGGCGTTCGTGAGCGTGATCGCGGTGGTGCGGTGGGACCGGCGCCCGCTGGCGGGATGGGTGCTGCTCGCCAATCTCCTTACCGTCGGGTTGATCTGGCTGCTGCACCGGCCGGGCCTGGGACGCTTCGGCCGGACGGTGCGCGACATCTATCCGGTCCTGCTGCTGCCGGCGCTCTATGGAGCGCTGGATCTCCTCAATGGCATCGGCGTGCCGGTCTGGGATGCCCCGCTGCGGCAGGCGGAAGCGGCCATCTTCGGGTCCCAGGTGAGCCGGGAATGGTGGCAACGAAGCCCGAGCCC
>DASTEX010000641.1:0-3008 GCA_035709185.1 Gemmatimonadales bacterium | reverse complement strand
CTCGCGGAGCCGGTCACCCATATCGACCTGAGCGAGGCGGTGCGCGAGGAAGTGGGCTTTGCCGTGCCGACCTATGCGCTGTGCCGGGAGGATTGCCCCGGCCTGTGTCCCCGCTGCGGGGCGGATCTGAACGAGGGGCCGTGCGGTTGCGAGTCCCGGAGCACTACCTGAGGAAACCATGGCAGTTCCCAAGCGACGGACTTCGAAATCGAGAAAGCGGCTGCGCCGCGGGCATCATTCGGCCAAGGGCCTTCCGGCCCAGGCCTGTCCCCGCTGCGGGTCGCCCCGGCTGCCGCACCGCGTGTGCGGCTCGTGCGGCTACTACGCGGGCAAGAAGCGGGTCGAGGTCGGAGAGGACTGACCGTGATCCGGGTCGCGCTCGACGCCATGGGGGGCGACAACGCGCCCCGTGTCGAGATCGAAGGGATGCGGCTGGCGCTGGGCGACCTGCCTCCCACGTTCCGGGTCCAGCTGGTCGGCCAGCCCGACGTGCTCGAGGCGGAGCTGGCCAATCATCCCGAGATCGACCGCGGCCGGGTCGAGATCGTACCCGCCAACGACATCGTCGGGATGGGCGACAAGCCGCTGGCCGCCATCCGGCGCAAGCCCAATTCGTCCCTGGTCATCGGACTGACCCTGCAGGCCAAGGGTGAGTCCGATGCCTTCATTTCCGCCGGCAACACCGGGGCCATCCTCGCCGGCTCCACCATGCTGCTGGGGCTCCACCATGGAGTGGAGCGCGCCAGCGTGGCCACGGCGTTCCCCACGGCCCTGGGGCCGGTGCTGGTGCTCGACGGCGGCGCTAACGTCGATTGCAGCGCGCGCGAGCTGGCCTGCTTTGCCCGGCTGGGCTCGGTCTACATGCGCGATGTCATGGGGGTCCCGTCCCCCAAGGTCGGACTGCTCAACGTGGGCGAAGAGGACGAGAAGGGCGGCTCGGTGGTCCGGGAGGCCTTCCGGATGCTGCGCGACACTCCGGGCATCGACTTCGTAGGCAACATCGAGGGCCGCGACATTCTCGCGGGGCACTCCAAGGTGGGACATATCGACGTGGCCGTCTGTGACGGCTTCATCGGCAACATCCTTCTCAAGTTCTACGAGTCGGTGGGCCGGCTCCTCCAGCGGCTGTTAGGCAGGTCCGATCCGCAACTGCTGCGCCACCCGGACATCCTGAACGCGCTCCAGTTCCTGGATTATTCCCAGTACGGCGGGGCCCCGCTGCTCGGGGTAAAGGGCATCTCGATCATCTGTCACGGCGCGTCCCCCTCCAACGCCATCAAGCACGCCATCCGGGTGGCGGTGCATTCCACCGACGTCCAGCTCGACCGCCACATCAGCTCCGAGTTCGCCCGGGGGGCGGCGTGAAAGTTCTGCTCTTTCCGGGGCAGGGAGCACAAAAACTGGGAATGGCGGCCGACCTGGCGGCGGCCTTTCCCGCGGCCCGCCAGACCCTCGCCGCGATCGACCAGCGGCTGGGTCTGCCCCTCTCGCGCCTGATGGCGGAGGGGCCGGAAACGGAACTGCAGCTCACCCATAACACCCAGCCGGCCATCCTGGCGCACAGCGCCGCCGTCCTGGCGCTGGTGGGCCCGCGGCTGGGTGATGCCGTGTGCGCCGCCGGGCACAGCCTCGGGGAGTACAGCGCCTACGTGGCCGCCGGCGCCCTGGACGCGCCCTCGGCCGCGGCCCTGGTTCGCCGCCGGGGAGAGCTGATGCTGGAGGCGGGAAAATCCCGCGCCGGGACCATGGCCGCCGTGCTCGGGCTGGAGACGGCGCAGGTCGAGGCCGCCTGTCGGGAAGCCTCGGAGGCGGATTCGGTGGTAGTGGCAGCCAACCTCAATGCGCCGGATCAGACGGTCATTTCGGGCGATCCCGACGCCGTGACCCGCGCCGGTGCGCGGTGCAAGGCGGCCGGGGCGAAGCGGGTCATGCCGCTCAAGGTGAGCGGCGCGTTTCATTCCCCGCTCATGGCTTCAGCGGTAGCCGGCCTCCGTCAGGCCCTGGAGCAGGCCCCGTTCAAGGATCCGGCCTTTCCGGTCATCGCCAACGCGACCGCCCAGGCGGTGGCGACCGCGGCCGACGCCACCCGGCTCCTGGCCGAACAGCTGACCGCCCCGGTGCGGTGGGTCGACTGCATGCGCGCCGCGGCGGCCCTGGCGCCCGGCGCCACCTTCGTCGAGATCGGCCCCGGTTCGGTTCTGTCCGGGATGATCAAGCGATTCCTGCCCGAAGCGGTCACCGTCACGCTCGGTACCGTGCCGGAAGTGGAGGCCTTCCTCAAATGAGCGCCGTCATCGATCTCACGGGACAGGTATGTCTGGTCACCGGCAGCACCCGGGGGATCGGGCTGTCGATTGCGCGGGTCCTGCACGGGGCAGGCGCGAGCGTGGCCGTTCACGGGCGCGACCTCGCCCGGGCCCAGGCCGTGGCGAGTGAGCTGGGAGAGCGCGCCACCGCGGTGGCGGCCGACGTGACCAGTCCCCACCAGGTGGCCGCCGCCTGGGCGGCGGTGGAAGCAGCGTTGGGACCGATCACGGTGCTGGTGAACAACGCCGGTCTGACCCGGGACAATCTGCTCATCCGGCTGGGCGAGGACGATTGGGATGCCGTGCTCGACGCCAATCTCAAGGGCGCCTTCCTGACCATGCGGCTGGCGGCCAAGGGAATGATGAAACGGAAGGGTGGCCGGATCATCAACATCAGCAGCGTGGTGGGCATGATCGGTAACAAGGGGCAGGCCAATTATGCCGCCAGCAAGGCCGGCCTGATCGGGCTGACCAAGGCCGTGGCCAGAGAGTATGCCAGCCGCAATATTCTGGTGAATTGTATTGCGCCGGGGTACATCGAAACCGACATGACCGGTGCCTTGCCCCCGGAGGCAAGCGCCGCGTTATTATCAGCCATTCCCCTTGGCCGGTGGGGCCAGCCGGAGGAAATCGCGGGGGCAGTACTGTTCCTCGCGTCGGATCTTGCGCGCTACATCACGGGGCAGGTCCTCGTGGTGGACG
>DASTEX010000640.1:0-6417 GCA_035709185.1 Gemmatimonadales bacterium | reverse complement strand
GCTCCGGATCTCGGGCAGGGAGGCGGGGTTCACCCCGTTGGGTACCCGCACCGGGATTCAGTTCACCAACACGGTCAGCGACTCCGCGCTGCTGGGGAACCGGATCCTGGCCCAGGGTGCGGGCGTTGCCTTGGGCGACGTCGACGGCGACGGCCTGGTGGACGTGTTCCTGGCACGCACTGAGGGGCCCAATGCCCTGTATCGCAATCGCGGAGACTGGCGGTTCGAGGACATCACTGCCGAGGCTGGAGTGTCCGCGCCGGATCGTTACTCCACCGGCGCGACGTTCGCCGACGTGGAGGGCGACGGCGATCTCGATTTGGTTCTGGTCGCTACCACCGGTCCCAACGCCGTCTTCCTCAATGACGGCACGGGGCGCTTCACCGAGCATACCGCCGACAGCGGCCTCGATCAGCTGCCAAAGGGCGCCACCACGCCGGCCCTGGCCGATGTCGACGGCGATGGGGACCTGGATCTCTACGTGGCCAACTACAAGGCCGTGAGCGTCCCTGACGTCATTCCGCCCCAGCGGCGGGCCTTCGACCAGATCGTGTCGCAGGCCACGCCCGGCCGGTTCCAGATCGTGCCGGAGTTTCAGCAGCACTTCAAGCTGGTGAGTCCGCCCGGGATGGGCGGCATCTACATGACCATCCGGGCCGAGCCCGATGACTTCTACCTGAACGAGGGGGGCCGGTTCGTCCAGGTACCCTTCCCCAGTGAGCGGTTTCTCGATTCCCGCAACCAGCCCGCCGCCCCCGACGAGTCCTTTTCGCTTCAGGCGCGCTTCGCCGACTTGAACGGCGACGGCGTGCCCGATCTCTATATCGCCAACGATTTCGAGGATCCGGATCGCTTCTGGTTCAACGACGGAAGCGGCACCTTCCGGCTGGCCGACTGGATGGTCCAGCGCCAGACCAGCAACTCCGGGATGGGGGTGGACGCCGGCGACCTGAACGGTGACGGGCTTCCCGATCTCTTCGAGGTGGACATGCTGAGCGGCGACTCCCGCCGTCTCAAGACCCAGATGCCCACCCACACCGCGCTGCCCAAGCGGCCGGGCCTCATCGAGCTGCAGCTGCAGCAGCAGCGGAATACCCTCTTCCTCAACCGGGGAGACGGAA
Organism: Gemmatimonadales bacterium; assembly: GCA_035709185.1. Classification (GTDB taxonomy): domain Bacteria; phylum Gemmatimonadota; class Gemmatimonadetes; order Gemmatimonadales; family GWC2-71-9; genus SZUA-320. The sequence continues at coordinate 5,296 of DASTEX010000640.1, read as the reverse complement.
CCTTCGCCGAGGTGGGGGCCCTGGCCGGGGTGCACGCGACTGGCTGGTCCTGGTCCACCATGCTGCTCGACGTGGATCTGGACGGCTGGCAGGACATCCTGGTAACCACCGGCCACCTCTGGGACGTAATGGACGCCGACACGCAGCAGCGGCTGCTGAACCGGCTGAGCGGAGTGTCGTGGCAGCGGGAGCGGTGGGAGTATCCCCGGCTGGCGCTGCCCAACGTCGCCTACCGAAACCGCGGCAATCTGGCGTTCGAAGACATGAGCCGGGCCTGGGGATTCGGCGGGGAGCCCGATATTTCTCACGCCATGGCCGCGGGCGATCTCGATGGTGATGGTGATCTCGACCTGGTGGTCAACCGGCTGGAGGCGCCGGCTCTGGTCCTGCGGAACAACGCGGCCGCCTCCCGCATCGCGGTCAGGCTGGCGGGGCCTCCGCCTAACACCCGGGCGGTCGGCGCCAGGATCCGGGTCACCGCGGGCGAGCTGCCGGTGCAGGTGCGGGAGGTGGTGGCGGGAGGCGGGTACCTCTCGCACAGCGACTATCTCGCCAGCTTTGCGACCGGCGAGGCGGAGCAACTGACCATCCAGGTGGACTGGCGGGACGGCCGCCGGACCGTGATCGACGACGCCCGTCCCAACCGGCTGTACGAGATCTCGAGCCCGGAGGCCGCGCCCCCGGATTCATCGGCCCTCCCGATCGCACCGGCCGAAGTGACGCTCTTTCGGGATGCCACCGCGGAATTGCTCGGCCATACCCACGTGGATCTCCCGTTCGATGACTGGGAACGTCAGTTCCTGCTTCCTGACGCCCGGTCCTATCCCGGTCCCGGGATCGCCTGGGTCGATCTGGACCGGGATGGCGATGAAGACCTGGTGATCGGAACCGGGCGGGGCGGGCGTCCGGCTGTCTTCCGGAACGACCGCGGCCGACTGGTGCCGCAGCCCTTCGCCGGCGCGGCGGCGCCGGGCGATTACACCGCCATTCTCGGATGGAGCGCGGAAGGGCAGACTCACCTCCTGGCCGGCCTGTCGAACTGGGAGGCGGGATCGCCCGGCGAAGTGACGGCGTCAGTGCTGGCGTTTGCGGGGTCCGCCCGCGGCCTCGGCCCGCCTCAGGCCCTGCTCCCCACCAGTCCGTCCGCTGCCGGGCCGTTGGCAATGGCGGACTACGACGGTGACGGGGATCTGGATCTGTTCGTAGGGGGACGGATGATCCCGGGCCGATACCCCGAACCGGCTACCTCCGGGCTGTATCGCAATGAGGGCGGCCGGTTCGTGCCCGACAGCACTAACCTGCCGGTGCTGGATCGGATCGGCCTGGTCTCCGGTGCAGTGTTCACCGATGCGAACGACGACGGGGCACCCGACCTGGTGCTGGCGCGGGAGTGGAACTCCATCCTCCTGTTGCTCAACCGCGAGGGCCGGTTCACGGCGGCGACCGAAAGCTGGGGGCTCCAGCGATGGACCAGCCGGTGGAACGGGGTGGCGACCGGCGACCTGAATGGCGACGGACGGATGGACCTGGTCGCTACCAGCTGGGGCCGCAACACCTTCATGCAGGCCGACTCGGCCCACCCGCTGGTGGCGGTGTATGGTCCCTTCGGTCCTGGCAGCCAGATGGAATTGCTGGTGGCCCGGCATGACCCTCGGCTGGACGCCCTGGTGCCGCAGAACAGCTTCCAGCGAGTCCGAATGACGATTCCCGGTCTGGACCAGCGGGTGCGCTCCTTCAGCGACTATGCGGATGCCACGCTGGACCAGGTCCTGGGCCCCCTGGGCGCTCGGACCCAGCGCCTCACCGTCACCACCCTGGATCACCTCGTGTTCTTCAACCGGGGTGACCGCTTCGAGGCGGCTCCACTCCCGCTGGAAGCCCAGTTCGCTCCCGCCTTCCATGCCGGCATCGCCGACTTCAACGGCGACGGCTCGGAAGACCTGTTCCTGAGCCAGAATTTCTTTCTCACGGCCACCGGCCTCCCCCGCTATGATGCCGGACGGGGGTTGCTGCTGCTCGGCAACGGCAAGGGCGAACTCTCACCGGTCACCGCCCGCGCTTCCGGTGTGATCGTCTACGGCGATCAGCGGGGAGCGGCCCATGCCGATGTGGACGGCGACGGGAGGCTGGACCTGGCAGTCACCCAGAATTCGGCCCCGACCCGCTTCTTCCGGAACCAGGGGGCCAGGCCGGGGCTGCGGGTACGGCTGCTGGGGCCGCCGTCGAATCCTGACGGCATCGGGGCCCGGGTCCGGATCCTGTACGGCGAGCGGGCGGGACCGGCCCGGGAGATTCACGCCGGATCGGGGTACTGGTCCCAGAACGGGGCCGTGCAGGTCTTCGGTCTCGACGGCACGCCGACGGCGGTGTGGGTCCGGTGGCCGGGTGGGGTGGAATCGCGTGAACCGGTGCCGGCCAGTGCTCGCGAGGTGGTCGTCCGCTCAGCGAGATGAGGGCGGTGGGACCGCCAGGCCGGGACGCCGGGTCCAGACCACGATTGCGCCACAGTAGTTCCTGCGGGCATCCCCCCCGAAATCCAGCGACATCTGAGACACGCCCTCGTAGATCTCGACGGCTTCGACGTCGTCGACCACGGTGCGGGCGAAGATCTGGCCGTCGATATCGGCATCATCCATGATGAACCGGGGAAAGCATCCCACCCGGGCGCGAATCATTTGGGGAATGCAAACCCCCCGGCTGCAATGCAGCCTGATACCTCGTTGCTGGCGCAGGACTTCCCCCAGGGTGGAGCCTCGTTTCGCGCCCAGATCGGCCCGGGTGAGGAACTGGCCCACGCCCCGGGAACGGCGCTCATCGAACCCCTGCAGCAGAGGGCGCGGTGCGGGCCGCGCCTCCACTGCGATCTCCGGCAGCTGGATTCCCATCTCCGGTCGGGGTCCCACCGCGAACTCCACGTCCACCGTCTCCCGGCTGCCCAGCTCGATGACGGCCGGGTGCGATACCAGCTCCCGCCAGGTGGCGCGCAGGGTGTAGGAGCCGGGGTGGAGCCTGCGGAAGACGAATCGGCCACTGGAATCAGTCACGGCGCTGGTGTCTCCACCGGCCGGACGCGACAGCGTGATCCGGGCGTCGGAGAGAGGGGCCTGGTCGAGACTGCTCCTGACCTGGATTACAATGGTCGCCCGCTGTTGAGCCGGCAGCCCCATGGCACCCGGCAGCAGCATCCAGCAGAGCAGAAATGGCCGGCGAAACGTGTCCGTCATGATGATCCAGCCGAGCCCGCCATTGCCGGCCCGTGGGGACGAAAAGGGCCGCCCCGAAAGAGGCGACATACGCAATGTGGCGGGCGGCAGCGCCAGCGGCAAGCAGCGCTACCGGCGGTGACCCTTCCGCTGCTTTCGGCCGGGTGCCGAGGAAGCCGCCTTCTCACCCGGGGCAGACGGTGGCGTCACGTGGGCGAACAGCTCCCGCCGCACCGCCGGGTTGCTGATCTTCCAGATGACCCCGTCGGTGAAGTAGTGGTGGATGTTGATGAACGACAGGACCAGCACCGGGGCCACCTGGCCCGGCCGCTCTCCCAGAGTTGCTCCGATCACGTCCATCGCGGTCCGCGGGACGATCATCCCGAGCAGGTAGCTGATCCCCAGGAGGACGACCGCGTAGACCACCATGTGGCGCGCCACCCGCCCGGCCGCGGCCCGTACGCTCCGATTGATCTCTACCCGGACCGGAAACTCGAGATACTGGAGGGCGTGCGCGATCTGGACCCAGAAGAGCGCCTTGGGGTCACGCGCCAGCGCCGCGTACCAGACGAAGATCGCCCCCCACGCCACCAGCGCCCGCAACGGCGGGAAGCGCCCGGTGCGCCGCCGCATCCGGAACAGACCCACGGCCCCCAGCCCGAACGCGACCAGGGTCGCGACATTCATCGCCTGGTAGGCGAGTCCGAAGTCATAGGCGACGACGTTGTGATACACGAACCAGGTCAGGTGCCACACCAGCAGGATCCGGAGGCTTCCCCGGATCAGCCAGCGTTCCTGTTCATCGAACCGGTTGCCGTCCAGGTGGGCGTAGGAGGCCATCATGCCCCAGACCTGGCCGGTGTAATGCCACGCCAGGTACCCGCTGGCCACAACCACGAACAGCGTGACCAGGTCGGGCGAATACTGGGCCTGCCAGAGGGCGACGACCGCATACAGGAAGAGCAGCAGCGGGATGTAGATCGAGGCCCACTTGTGCCGCAGAATCATGTCCCGGTCGCGATAGACCATGCGATACGAGGCCATGAAGTGCGGCATGTTGATCAGGGTCGCGATCCAGGCCTGGGCGCCCGGTCCGATCAGCAGAAGATCGGAGCGCCCGGTCAGCAGCAGCGGCACCAGGACGATGATCGAGAGCCCGCCGACGCACAGCAGGTCCAGCGTGGGGGAGAGGATGGAAGGCCGCTGCGCCCGGGTGGTGGCGGGCGCGGCGGCGGAGACTGTAGTCATGCGTCCCTGCACCGTGAGCCGCGAGCGGTAGCTAGCCGCTCACGGCTTACGGCTTGGTTGTGGTATCCCGCTTCTCGCGAATCCGGGCGGCCTTGCCGGACAGTCGCCGCAGGTAATAGAGCTTGGCGCGGCGCACCCGACCCCGGCGTACCATCTCCACCGCCGCGACGGTCGGGCCCTGAAGCGGAAAGATACGCTCGACCCCAACCCCGGCTGACATTTTCCGGACGGTGAAGGTCTCACTCACGCCGCCCCCCTTGCGGGCCACGCAGACGCCTTCGAACGCCTGGAGGCGTTCCTTGTCGCCTTCCCGCACGCGGACCATCACCCGCACGGTGTCGCCCGGCGCGAAGGCCGGAATATCGGTGCGCAACCCCTCGCGCTCGAGGTCTGCCAGTTTCGTCATTGTCGTCTCTCCATTGTGAGGAGTGAGGGGTCAGGCTGGAAGGGGTGAGGGGTGAGGAGTGAGGAGTGACACTGACCGGCCTCCACCCCCTGCACTCACTTCTTACCCCTTACTCCTCACTCCTTACCCTTACTCCTTACCCAGAATGTTTCTCCCAGAGATCAGGCCGTCGTTCCCGTGTCAGCCGTTCGGCCTGCTCCCGGCGCCACGCGTCGATCGCTGCGTGGTTGCCGCTCCGCAGGACCTCCGGCACCACCATCCCGCGATAGTCCGGCGGACGGGTATAGCTGGGCGGACTCAGCAGTCCTTCATAATGCGAGTCGCTGCTGGCCGACTCGTGGTCACCTAACGCCCCCGGCAGCAGCCGCACCACCGCGTCGATCACGCAGAGCGCGGCCGGTTCTCCCCCGGAGAGGACAAAATCTCCCAGGGAGATCTC
>DASTEX010000639.1:0-4656 GCA_035709185.1 Gemmatimonadales bacterium | reverse complement strand
GGGGAGAACACCAATGCAGAGTGCATAGTGAATGATGCAGAGTGCAGAAGGGTTCGGGCTCGGACATGGGGACGCCAGGTGATGCCCTTCTGCACTCTGCATTATTCACTATGCACCCTGCATTCAGAAGGGATCTTCCCGAACCGTCACGGTCGACTCCAGGACCTTCCCATCAATGGTGATTCGGACCCGGTACGTCCCCGGTCCGGCCATTTGTCCTTCTCGCTCAGCCGCTCCCTGGCCTGGCGTTCCCTCCGCTCCTCCCTGTCCCGTCTGCGCCACCGGAGCCGCGGGCGAGTCGAAACGGAGCGGCCAGAAGTAGCGGTTGATTCCCGGGCGGGCCGCCACCTCGGTGCTGAACCGGCGCCCGCCGGGACCGGGTTCCGAGATCTCGATCCGGGCCGGGGAGGCCGGGGCGCTGCGGAGGTACCAGTCGACCGTCGCCGAATTCTCCAGCTCGGAGGGCGAATTGGCCGGCGGCCGCTGGCGAATCGTCAGCGGATTTCTCCCCTGGAAGAGCAGGTGGCCCCGCTCCGCGCCCCGGCTGATCCCGCGCCAGCGGGTCGCGACCCGGTTCCGGAACGCGAGTGCGTCGCCGCTCAGCCCCTGCTCGGTGAGCTGCTGGAGCGGCCCGATGTTGTCCAGGATCCAGATGCTTCGCCCGTGCGTCGCCGCCACCAGGTCGCCCTCGCGGGGATGGATCACCAGATCGTAGACCGGCACCACCGGCAGATCGCTGCCTAACGAGTGCCAGCTGCGGCCGCCGTCGATCGAGACCCGTACGCCGGTTTCGGTGCCGGCGTAGAGCAGGCGCGGGTTGCGCGGGTCTTCCCGCACCACGTAGACCGGCGTGGACGCCGGCAGGCTGGCCGCCAGGCTGGTCCAGGTTCGCCCGTAGTCGGTGGTCCGGAAGACCCAGGGCTTCAGGTCGCCCCGGCGGTGGCCGTCAAAGACGACGTACGCGGTGGCCGCGTCGAACCGCGACGCCTCGATCCGGCTGACCCAGGTCCGGGCCGGGACCCCCCGCAGGTTGCCCCGGACATTGGTCCAGGTTCGTCCCCCATCCCGCGTCAGCTGGATATTGCCGTCATCGGTGCCGGCCCACACCACGCCGGGCACCAGTGGTGACTCCGCGATGGCATAGATCGTGGCGTGGGTCTCGGCTCCCGAGACATCCCGGGTGAGTCCGCCGCTTTCGGGATTGGCCAGCGCGGTGTCACCGGTCGAGAGGTCGGGACTCACGATGCTCCAGGTTTCGCCCCGATCGCCGCTCCGGAACAGGTGATTGCCGCCGAACCAGATCACCCGGGAATCGTGAGGAGAGAGGATCAGCGGGGCGCTCCAGTTGAAGCGGAACCGGCTGCGGGGCAGCGCCACGGCGGCCCGGCCGCCTCCCGCCGCGGGTGCCACCGAATCGGGAAGCACGCTCGAGAGGTTGAGCACGTTGGTCCGGGAGGGCGTGATATCGGCGCCCTTCTGGCGAAACACGGCATCGAACCGGCGGATCCGCCCGCCCTGCGCCTCGGTGTATACCGTCCGCCAGTCGTTCGGATCCACCGTGGTGTGGAACCCGTCGCCGGCGTGGAACTTGAACCAGTGATCGGTGAGGATCCCGTTGAAGTCCCGGCTGTTGCTCGGCCCGCCCCAGTTGCCGTTGTCCTGCAGTCCGCCGTACACCCAGTAGGGATCCCGGTTGTCGAGCGTGACGGCGTAGAACTGCCCCAGGTCCATGTTGTCGAACATCACGAACCGGTGGCCGCCGTCATGCGACGTGTAGGCGCCCTTGTCGTTCCCGACGTACAGCCGGTTGCTGTTCGCCGGGTCGATCCACAGGGCGTGAAAATCCCCCGAAATCCCTTCCAGAGAACGCGCGAAGCTCCGGCCGCCGTCCTCCGACACCTGCGCGGTGGTGGCCAGCACGAAGACCCGGTTGGCGTTGTTGGGGTCGAGATAGATGTGGCTGTAATAGAACGGCCGGTTGTTGAAGCGGTTGACGTAGGTCCAGCTGGCCCCGCCGTCCTCCGAGCGATAGATCCCCGAGCCGAGTCGGGTCAGGTCGCCGTACTCGGGATTGGGTTTGCCGTCGACCATGCGCGGGGGCTGGTAGCCGTGCTCGATGATGGCCATCAGAATCCGGGGATCCTGCTGAAAGACCGCGAGACCGATCTTGCCGGTCGGTCCCAGGGGGAGTCCGTTGGTGAGCCGGACCCAGCTCTCCCCGCCGTCGGTCGACTTGAAGATCCCGCCGTTCTCCCCGCCGCTGGTGAAGCGGTGCGGTTCCCGGAGCCGTTCCCAGAAGCCGGCGTACAGGACGTCGGGATTTCGCGGGTCCATCACCAGTTCGGTGGCGCCGGTCCGGCCGTCGTCCGGCAGGCCGCGGGTGAGCTGCTGCCAGGTCTTGCCTCCATCCCTTGTGCGGAAGAGTCCCCGTTCGCCGCCGTGATCCCAAAGGTGACCCTGGGCCGCGACATAGACCAGGTCGGGGTTGGTGGGGTGCGTTACCACCCGGCCGATGTGATGGCTCTCGCGCAGTCCCACGTTGGTGAACGTCTTCCCGCCATCGGTCGACCGGTACACCCCGTCACCCCAGCCCACGCTGTTGCGCACGCAGGCCTCGCCAGTGCCGACCCACACGATCCGGGGATCGGCCTGGAACAGGGCGAGATCGCCGATGTTGGCCGTCCCGTACCGGTCGAAGATCGGTTCCCAGGTGGTGCCGGCGTTCAGCGACTTCCAGACGCCGCCCGACGCGGCCGCGACATACACCATGGCGGGATTGGCATTCACCGCCTCGATGTCGGTAACCCGTCCGGCCATGTTGGCGGGTCCGATGTTTCGCCAGCGGAACGTCTGGACTAACGCCGGGGCCGGGGCGGCGGTGTCGCTCTGCGGCTGCGCGGCTGCCGGGGTGGCGGAGAGCAGGACTGCGCCGAAGACGGCGGCCCGCCGCACCAGGTGCTGGATGGCGTGCATGATGAGTCCAGGTGGAATCCAGGATGCGCCAAAGGTGACTGTTACCGCGGCATCCCGGCAAGCACCGGCCCTTGCCGGAGGTCCGGAAATTGTATACAATGCTCGGCCGGTTTTTTCTCCCATCCTTCCCGGAGCCAGCCGTGTCGCGTCCCCTCGCCGTCGCCGCGCTCATTCTGTCCCTTGCCTCCTGTACCGGAGGCGCTGCCGCCCCGCGCGAGACCGGTTCGCCCGAGCGCCAGGCCCTGCTCGCGAAGATCGATTCGATCGTCAACGCGCGGATCACCGGCGGCAAAGCCGCCGGCGCCTCGGTCGCGGTGGTCCGGGGCAGCGACACCCTGGTGATGCGGGGCTACGGGATGGCCGATCTCGAGTTCGAAGTTCCCACGCCGCCGGATGCGGTCTACGAGATCGGCTCCGTCACCAAGCAGTTCACCGCCGTCGCCATCATGCAGCTGGTGGAGCAGGGGAAGCTCTCTCTGGATGACGACCTGACGAAGTACCTGCCCGACTATCCCACGCGGGGAAACCGGATCCCGGTCCGGCGCCTGCTGGATCACACGTCGGGCATCAAGGGCTACACCGAGATGCCCGAGTTCGGCCGGCTCATGATCCAGAAGCTGCCGAAAGACACGCTGGTGAAGCTCTTCAGCAAGGCACCCACCGATTTCGCTCCCGGCGAGGCGGAGATCTACAACAACTCGGCGTATTTCCTCGCGGGCCTGATCATCGAGAAGGTGAGCGGGATGTCGTACGCCGACTACGTGCAGAAGAATCTGTTCGACCGGGTGGGCATGGCGAACTCGCGGTACTGCTCCGAGCGGGAGATCGTGAAGCGGCGGGCCAACGGCTACGATCCCGCCGACTCGACCGGTCGCCTGGTCCGCGCGGCCTACCTCGACCACACCTGGCCCTACGCGGCGGGTTCGCTCTGCTCCACGGTGGGCGACCTGGTGAAATGGAACCAGGCGCTCCACGGCGGCCGGGTGCTGTCCCCCCAAGCCTACGCGGAGCTGATCAAGCCCGATACGCTGAATGATGGCACCACGCTCCGTTACGCCAAGGGACTGGCCCTGGTACCGCTGGCCGGTCGCCCGGCCATCTGGCACGACGGCGGGATCCACGGGTTCATCTCGCTCAATCGCTATCTGCCGCAGGACTCGCTCAGCGTGGTCGTGCTGTGGAACTCCACCGGCGAGGACCTGGACGTGGGTGAGGCCATTATCGAGGCGGTGCTCGGCCCCGCTCCGTCCCGCGCGGTCGAGTTCACGGGCTCGCTCGAGGAGTACGCCGGCACCTGGAAGGGGACCGGCCGGGGCCGTCCCCTGGAAATCATCCTGGCGGCGGACAGCGGCCGGCTGACGATGAAGCAGGGCCGGGGCAAGCCCGAGACGCTCACCTTTGTAGGTGAGGATACCTGGGAACACGGCGGGACTGTTCTCCGGTTCGAGCGCCGGAACGGCCAGCTCTCGCGGCTGCGGCTCGACGCCGGGTATTTGTACGCTTACGCGAGTCGTTAGTCGTTAGTCGCTAGTCGCTAGTCGCTGGTCGCTGGTCACTGGTCGGCCCCAACGGGACCGGGAAACGGGTCCCGGTGCATTGGGTAGGGTGGGCTCGCGACTAGTGACCAGCGACTAACGACTAGATTGAAGCATGCTTCCTACTGCCAGACGTACCCACCGTTTC
>DASTEX010000638.1:0-2644 GCA_035709185.1 Gemmatimonadales bacterium | reverse complement strand
AGGCTTTCTTCAATGCGCTGAGGGGCACCGGCCGGAAACGGGAACCGGCATGAGACAGAGCGGGTACTTCGGACGTTACGGCGGGAGTTTCGTCCCCGAGATCCTGATGCCGGCCCTGGAAGAGCTCGAGGCCGCGTTTCTCGACGCCCAGGACGACCCGGGGTTCCAGCAGGAGTTCCAGCAGCTGCTGTCGGACTACGCGGGCCGTCCCACTCCACTGTATCAATGCCGTCGGCTGGCCCGCGAAACCGGTTCCCGGATCTGGCTCAAGCGCGAGGACCTGCTTCACGGGGGCGCCCACAAGACCAACCAGGCCCTGGGCCAGGGACTGCTGGCCCGGCGGATCGGGAAGACCCGGCTCATCGCGGAGACCGGCGCGGGACAGCACGGCGTGGCCACGGCGTTGACGGGCGCCGTCCTGGGACTGGAGACCCGGGTATACATGGGCGCCCGCGACATGGAGCGACAGAAGGCCAATGTCTTCCGAATGCGGCTGATGGGGGCGGAGGTGGTTCCGGTCGAACAGGGATCGGCCACGCTCAAGGATGCCATCAATGAGGCCCTGCGAGAGTGGTCCGCCTCGTATGAAGACACGCACTATCTGTTAGGCACTGTCGCCGGTCCCCATCCCTTCCCTCTGATGGTGCGGGAGTTCCAGCGGGTCATCGGCCGGGAGGCGCGGGCCCAGTTCCGGGAACGGAACCAGGACCGGCTGCCTGACGTGGTGGTTGCCTGCGTGGGAGGGGGCTCCAATGCGATCGGCATCTTCAGCGATTTCATCGCGGACCTGCCGGTCCGGCTGGTGGGCGTGGAGCCGGCCGGACGGGGGCTGGATACCGCCCAGCACGGAGCCACCCTGCTCCGGGGCACTCCCGGGGTGCTCCATGGTGCGTACACCATGATTCTCCAGGATGGCGAGGGACAGATCCGGGAAAGTCATTCGATTTCCGCCGGGCTGGACTATCCCGGTGTGGGACCGGAACATGCCTGCCTCAGGGAAGCGGGCCGGGCCGAGTATGTAGGTGCCACCGATCGGGAAGCGCTGGATGCGTTTCAGCTGCTGGCCCGAAGCGAGGGGATCCTGCCGGCGCTCGAATCGGCGCACGCGCTCTCGGTAGCAATCCGACTGGCCGGCGAGGCGCCGCGCCCGATCGACATCCTGGTGAACCTGTCCGGGCGGGGCGACAAGGATTTGGAGACGGTCCTGAGCGAGACCGCCCCGGAGGCATCCCGCTGATGTCTCGCTACGAGCGGATGTTCAGCCGGTTGTCGGCCCGGCGCGAAGGCGCCTTCGTGCCCTTCGTGGTGATAGGCGATCCCGATCCCGATACCAGCCTGGCCGTGATGCGTGCCCTGGTCCGGGCCGGGGCGGACGCGCTGGAGCTGGGGCTCCCCTTCAGCGATCCGGTGGCAGACGGTCCTGTAATCCAGGCCGCCGCCGACCGGGCGCTGGCCGGCGGAATGACGCCGTCCCGAGCCTGGCCGCTCCTGGCCACGATCCGCGCCGAGTTTCCGGACCTGCCGATAGGCCTGCTGGTCTATGCCAACCTGGTGATCCATCGGGGCCCCGATCACTTCTACGGCGCCGCCGCTCTGGCCGGAGTGGACTCCGTACTGGTGGCTGACCTGCCGCTCCAGGAAGCCGAGCCGCTCATTGCCGCGGCACGGACCCACCGGATATCGCCCGTCCTCATCGCACCGCCTAACGCCAGTGAGGAGCGGCTGGACCGGATCGCGGCCGCGAGCGAAGGCTACGTCTATGTCACGTCGCGTCCCGGCGTCACCGGCGCGGACCCGGAGCTGCACCTCGAGAGTGCCCGGGTCATGGCCCGCCTCCGGATCGCCGCGTCACCGCCGCCCCTGCTGGGCTTCGGGATCGCTGAACCAGACCACGTGCGCCAGGCACTGACCCTGGGCGCCGCCGGCGCCATATCGGGCTCCGCTGTTGTCAAGCGAATGTCCCGGCATCCCGGCCCAATCGACGGCATGCTCCGAAGCCTCACGGACTTCACCCGCGGAATGAAGCGGGCCACGCTGGCCCAGCCGTGAGCGAACCTCAACCCCCCGAAAGGATCCATCATGCGAGCCATTCAGCCCGAGACGATGCCCCGGCCGGCCGGTCATTACACGCCGGGAATGGTCGCCAATGGTCTGGTGTTCGTCTCGGGCCAGCTCCCCACTGATCCCGCCACCGGCAAGGTGGTGCCGGGCGGCATTACCGCGCAGACGGAACGCGCCCTGCGCAACGTGGAGCTGGTGCTGAAAGCCGCGGGCAGCGGACTGGACCGGGTAGTTCAACTCACGATCTACATCTCCGATGGTGAGCTGTGGGGGAGCGTCAACGAGGTCGTGGCCCAGGTGATGGGATCCCATCGTCCTTCGCGCGCCATCATTCCGGTGTCACCCCTGCACTACGGCTCGCTGCTCGAGGTCCAGGCGATCGCCCTCTCGGCCTGAGGGGACGCTATCTTCCCGCCATGCGCCCATCCGGCCTGCTCGCCACCCTTTTCGTCATATGTAGCCCGTTGCTGGCCCGGGCCCAGGATCCCGCGCGCCCTCCCATCGACGCGGCGCTGGAGCGGATCCGGGCCAACAACGAGTGGACCCTGGCCCAGCAGACGGAGATCTGCCAGGTCCCGGCCCC
>DASTEX010000637.1:0-3359 GCA_035709185.1 Gemmatimonadales bacterium | reverse complement strand
GATTTATTCAGACCAGTTAAATCAGAGACAGCGGCGGAGCCGCCGCAGTCCCGCCTCGATCCGGTCGGTGCGGATGGCACCATAGCCGAGGAGGAGGCCGGCCCGGGGAGGGGCCTTCACGTGGAAGTAGGAGAGGGGTGCAAGGGCGATCCCGGCCGCGCGGGCCCGCTGGACCACAGCCCGGTCACCCGATCCCCGGCGCTTGTCCAGCAGGGCGGCGAAGTGAAGCCCGCCCGCTGAGGGAAGCGGGGTAAGCATCCCCCCGAAGTCCCGTTCGAGGATGCGGAGCATCAGCTCGTGCCGCTCGGCGTAGATCCGGCGCATCCGGCGGATGTGCTGCGCCAGCAGGCCGTCGTCGATGAACTGGGCAGCGGCCCCCTGCCCCGGCACCTCGGTGTGCCAGTCGGCCACGTACTTCGCCTTTCGCAGCGCCGAGTGGAGCGGCCGCGGCGCGGCCAGGAAGCCCAGCCGAAGCGTCGGCAGCAGCACCTTGGAGAGCGAGCCGACGTAAATCACCCGGCCGGTCTGGTCGAGCCCCTGGACCGTCTCCAGCGGGCGCCCGCCATAACGGAATTCGCTGTCATAGTCGTCTTCCACGATGGCCGCGTCGTTCCGCCGGGCCCAGGCGAGCAGGGCCTGGCGCCGCCCGAGCGACAGCGCCATGCCTAACGGGTACTGGTGGGAGGGCGTGACGTACACCAGCCGCACCCGGGACGGAATCGCGTCCACCACCAGACCTTCGGCGTCCACCGGGACCGGCTGCACCCGCAGGCCCTGCGCCTGAAACGCGCGCCGCGGCGGGGGATAGCCCGGGTCCTCCACCGCGACCCGGGCGCCCGGCTGCAGCAGCACCCGCGCAATGAGGTCGATCGCCTGCTGGCTGCCGTTGGTGATGAAGACATCGTCGGCCGTGGTCCGCACGCCGCGTGACACGGTGATATGCCGGGCGACGGCTGCCCGGAGCTCGGGAAGCCCGGCCGCGCCGATGTGCGACCCCTTCCCGACGCTCCGGGGCTGGAGCTGCCGGGCCATCCGCGCGCGCCATTCCGCGAAGGGGAAGAGGCTGCTGTCGGGAATGCCGCTCCGGAAATCGTAGTCCACCCCGAGCGAGGCCATGTCCGGCCCTTCGGGCAGCTCGTCCCACAGCGAGCGCGGCCGGAGCGGCGAGTCCGCGAGACCTGCCGCCGCTCGGGGCCGGACGCCGTCGCTCACGTAGGTGCCGGCGCCTAACCGGGATCCGAGAAAGCCTTCGGCCCGGAGCCGCTCGTAGGCGATCAGCACCGTGGTCCGGGAAACCTGGAGGCTCCCCGCCAGCGCCCGGCTCGACGGCAATGTCTCACCGGCGCGGAGCCGGCCGTCCAGGATCGCCTCGCGCAGCTGGCGGTAGACCTGGCCGCTCAGCTGGCGCTGGCCCTTGAGGTTCAGATGCAGGTCCATTGCGATGTAATCTGGCAGGTCGCGACCCGGATCGGTTCGCCCGGCTCCCGCTCCCGCGCCCCCGGTCGGGCAGGTAGCTTAAGCCGGCTCAGGGAGCGAATGGCATGAGCAACACCGACCAGCCGGAGTGGCAGCTCCGGGCCGATCCGCTGGGGCGACAGGCGGCATACCGGATCCACAAGCTCTTTCTCCGGGAGGGAAAGCCGAAAGGCTACCGCTACTCGCTCGATCTGCTCGATGAGCCCTCCCAGCTGGTCCTGGCCTCGTGTGACGTCACGGGCCCACCGGCCAACTCCACCCTGGTGATCACCGATGAACAGGGGCGGTCGTGGACCATGGCGCCGAATCGAAAGCTGATGCCGACCCGCTGGAGCGTGACCGATCCGGCGGAACGGATCGCGATGCAGTTCGACCTGAAACTGATGGGCAAGCTGGTGAATCCGGTGCAGCGGGTGGCCCTCGCCCTGCTGGATGGGGAGGGCAAGGAGGTGCATCGAGTCATCGACCCACGCACCAGCATTCCGGACCGGCTGCTGGGGACGGGACCGAATGACTGGATCCTCACCGAGGGAGACCGGCCGGTGGCACGATTGGCGCGGCTGCCCCGCCGGCCGCGTCAGCCGGGCATCATCGGCTTCCTGAAAGGACTGCTGATCCCCTCGGATCCCGGTATTGTGAGTCTGGGTCCCTCCCACGCCCTGTCCCCGCCGGTCGCGCTCGGGATGATGATCATCTTCAACGAAGTGACCAATGTGTCGGGAGGATCCCTTTGAATCAGCGGACGAACCGGCATGAACGACCCTTCACGGGCCGAGTCGTCCTCCCGCCTCCTTGGTGGAGCGGATAGCTTTCCTGACCTCTAATGAGATTCCCGGCCCTGTCGACAGGCCGATGAGCGGCGCCGCCGGATGGATGGCTGCCGCCCTCACCGACCGCTACCGCGTTGAGCGCGAGTTCGGCGCGGGCGGCAGGGCCACCGGTCTGCCTCGCCAGCGACCTCCGCTATCGTCGCAGGTGGCGGTCACGCCCCATATAGGAACCCTTCTCGCCGCTTCGTTCGCGCTCAGTCTGGTCACCGCATCGACCGGGATGGCGCAGGACCCGCGTTATCACCAGCCGCCGGCCCTGGCCGACGGGTGGAAGACGGCGAGCGCGGAATCCCTCGGGGTCGACCCGGGCCGCCTCGCAGCGCTGACGGCGTCGGTTCGAGGGTGGCCCGAGCTGGGCGTCCACGCGATCCTGATCGAGCGGTCCGGCCACCTTATATACGAAGAGTATTTCGACGGGTTCGACCAGAAATGGGGGTCGCCGCTCGGCCGGATCGCGATGACCCGGGACACGCGGCATGACCTCCGCTCCGTCACCAAGAGCATCGTCAGCGCCCTGGCCGGCATTGCCCTCGGCAAGGGCGCCCTGCCCTCGCTGGAACAGCCGGTGATCGAGTGGTTTCCGGAGTACCAGGACCTCAACACCGCGGGACGCCGGCGGGTAACCCTGGCGCACGTGCTGGGGATGACGTCCGGGATCGAGTGGAACGAGGAAGTCCCGTACGACGATCCCCGCAACGACGAGATCCGGATGACTCGCGATCCGGATCCGCTTCGGTTCGCGTTGTCACGCCCCTTTGCGCATGAGCCGGGCCGGGAATTCACCTACAACGGCGGGTTGACCCACGTCATGGCCGGGGTGATCGAGCGCGCCACCCGGACTTCGCTCGAGGACTACGCCCGCACCCGGCTCTTCGAGCCGCTCGGGATCACCGAAGTCGAGTGGATGGGCGATCTCGCCGGCATGCCCGCCGCGGCCTCGGGACTCAGGCTCCGCGGCAGGGATCTGGCCAAGTTCGGCTCCTTGTACCTCCATCACGGACAATGGAACGGTAAACCGATCATTCCGGCCGACTGGATCGAGCGCTCCACCCG
>DASTEX010000636.1:0-14150 GCA_035709185.1 Gemmatimonadales bacterium | reverse complement strand
TCCGCAGAAGACCGAAGCCCCGTTGTCCGTGACCCGGACAGCGGGGCTTCTTAGCGAGCGGTAGCGAACCACCACAGCCTGCTCCCTGGTTCACGCGGAGGCGCGGAGACGCGGAAGCAGGAAGTCCGTTGACAATGCGATGCAACCCCTCCCGCAGTGTAGCGGCGCCAAAGTTGATGAGCAGACCGACGGGTCGATTCGTCAGCTTGAGATAGGTCAGGAGCTGCTTGCTGTGAACCGGTGCCAGTCGCTCCCCGGATTTGAGTTCCACGATGACTCGGTGCTCAACCAGGAGGTCAGGCCGGAATCCGTCCTCGAACACCATCCCTTCGTATTCGAAACGGATGGGCGGTTGTCGCTCGACGTGAAATCCCCGTTTGTGGAGCACCCGGGCCAGCACGGCGTGGTACACCGATTCCAACAGACCCGGGCCCAAGTCCCGGTGGATGCGGAGTGATGCATCCACGATTCCCCCCGTGATGTCATCCAGCTCTGGCATCGCCCATCTCCTCCGCGTACTCCCCGACTCCGCGTGCCCTGGTCGGGTTCCACCATACCGCCTCCATGCGGCACGAGCACAACCACGCCGTTGCGGGCCTTATCCTTCTCTTGCCGAACATGAAAGATCAGCAGAATCAACCACTCAGTTGGGAGAGGACTCAAAGCGTCTTGATTCACGCGGAGGCGCGGAGACGCGGAGACGCGGAGACGCGGAGACGCGGAGACGCGGAGACGCGGAGACGCGGAGGAAGAAAATCCATTGACAATGCGATGCAACTCCACCCGCAAGGTAGCGGCGCCAAACCGCTCTCCTCCGCGTGCTCCGCGGCTCCGCGTGACCTACCAGACCCGGAGAAACTCGCTCTTTCGCAGGAACAGGAACCAACGGAAACCTGAGGTCAGCAGAGTAGGCTAACGACCAGCGACCAGCGACCAGTGACTAGGCCACCGCCGGCCGGGCGGCGTTGCTCCACGCCACCGCGGCGGTGGCGTTGTGAAGCAGCTGCTCGGGGGTGGCGCCGTCCTCGACCTCGATGGTGGCGATGCCGGTGCGGAGGGTGATGTGGCTGCCGTCGAGCGCTGCGGTCAACCGGGGACGGAAACGCTCGATGACCCGCACCGCGGCCTCACGACCGAGGCTGGGCGCGAGAATGGCGAACTCCAGCGGGGCCAGGCGGGCGACCGCGTCGGTACTGCGCACCGAATCCCGCAGCGCAGCCACCAGCCGCGCGGCGAGCTTTTCGGCCTGCTGCAGCGCCAGCGTGAGTTCCGGCGCCTCCGCCGACACCACCAGGCAGGTCATCGGCTCGCGCCGGCGGCGGGCGTCGGCCCACAACTCGGCGAGCCGGAGGGACAGTCCCCGCCGGTTGTACGCGCCGGTACCGTGATCCAGCGTGGCCTCCGCCAGCGCCGCATCGTGCGCCGCCTTGGCCTGGAGATAGGTGCGAATGCGAGCGAGCAGCAGCGGACCGTCGAACGGCTGGGTGGCAAAGTCCCACGCGCCGGCCTCCATCGCCTCCATCATGCGGTTCCGGCCATTCGAGCCCGCCGTCGTCAGGATGATCGGAACCACCCAGCCCACCACGGGGTGAGCCCGCAGTTGCCGGCACACCTCGGGGCCGCTGATATCGGGAAGCTGGGTATCCAGAACGATGAGATCGGGTCGAGCATCGAGGGCCCGTTCCAGCGCCTGACGGCCGGTAAACGCGCGGATGACCTCGTAGCCCTCGGCGGAGAGAATGCTCTCGAGGCTCCGGGCCGTCCACTCCTGATCGTTGGCGATCAGGATTCGAGGCACTGGGCGCACAGTGTGGCCATCACTCGACATGACGATGCCTGTCAGCAACAAGTTGTGACTGAATGGCAGACACCTGGGGTATGACCTCCGCACTTCCCGAATACTGCTGAACGCCTTTGGCGGCAAGAAGTTAAGCAGTACACCCGCGCCGCCCGGCACCCGCCCCCTGGAGAGTTGGGCAGGTCATGGCTGGAAAGGTCATGCAAATCCCTCTCCGAAACCTTTGTCCCACAATGATGTGGACAATTTGACCCGGGATTTTCGCGGCCTGGGAGTTGCTATGCAACAGGTTGCTGTGGCAACGCCGGCCTAGCATGAAATACATGCGACTGGACGGTGGCCCTCGACGGAGACTACGCTTGGCAATGAACGCGACTGCATCCCTCCGGCTCGCGACTGCACTGCTGTTTCTGGCCACCGCGGGCCCGCCGCTCATTGCCCAGACTCCCCCAGCTGCCGATCCCCGAGTTGACACCCGCCGGGCCCAGGCGACCAGAAAAGAGCTGGAAGCCAGTCTGGCCCAGATTGACAGTGTCGTCCGGTCGCCCGGCTACAGCTCCCGCATTCGCGAAGGAAAGCGGCGTGAAGCTGCCCTGATCCGCGAACGTCTCACTGAAGGAGACTTTCAGGTCGGGGATCAGATTGCCCTGCAGGTACTCGGAGAAGAAGCGTTCACCAACACCTTCATGGTGCAGGAAGGCCGCGTGCTAGCGCTGCCGGGGATCGATCCGATCCCGCTGCGGGGCGTGCTGCGATCCGAGGCGGAGCCGTACCTGACGGAGCAGCTCGGGAAATACGTGCGCAATCCCTCCGTGAAAGTCAGTACCACCATCCGCCTGGCGGTGCTGGGCTCGGTGACCAAGCAGGGGTTCTACCAGATCGCAGCCGACATGCTGGTTTCCGATGCCATTATGGTCGCTGGTGGACCGATCGGCCCGGCGAACCCGAACAAGAGCAAGGTGATCCGGTCCGGGGTCGAAATCCTCGATCATGATGAGGTGGAGTCAGCCATCATCCGCGGCGTCACGCTCGATCAGATGAACCTGCGGGCGGGCGATCAGATCATGGTGGACCCGGGCGCCCGCAAGGGACCCGCCTGGCGCACCGTCCTGGCGGTAGTGGGGGCGGTGAGCTCGGTCGGCTTCCTGTTGGTCCGGATCTTCTAGCGCAACATGAATTCGCCGATGGAGCCCGCGACCACCGCCACCGTGTCCGCCAGCGTTCCTTCCACGGCACCCGCCCATCCGGCGGAGGCTGACCGGGCCCGGGCGGGGCATGCCCATGCGGTGCACCCCGGCGCCAGCGGCCTGGCAGGCACCCGGCGGGTTCTGAACGTGCTGGTGGCGCTGGTGCTGCTGGTGGTCTCGGCCCCGGTGTGGCTCGTGATTGCCGCGCTCATCAAGCTGACGTCCCGCGGGCCGGTCCTGTACGTCCAGACCCGCGTGGGGCTCGACCAGAGGCGCAGCGGCATCCGACCGAACGACCCGCGGCGTCGCTCCGATATCGGCGGTCGTCCGTTCACCATCTACAAGTTCCGCACGATGGAACACGATGCGGAGAGCGGGACCGGGGCCGTCTGGGCCAGTCCTGACGACCCGCGGATCACCCCCGTAGGACGGGTCCTGCGGCAGTACCGGCTGGACGAGTTGCCCCAGATCATCAACGTGCTCCGGGGCGACATGAACCTGGTAGGTCCCCGCCCCGAGCGGCCCAGTATCGTTTCGGAGCTGCGGAAGGAGATTCCGCACTACCAGCAGCGGCACCGCACTCTGCCCGGCATCACCGGGCATGCCCAGGTCAATCTGCAATACGACAGTTCGCTGGAAGATGTCCGGAAGAAGGTGGACCACGATCTCGAGTACCTCCAGCGGGCCTCGGCCTGGGAGGACTTCAAGATCATGATCAAGACCGTCCCGGTCATGCTGTTCCGACGCGGGTCCCGGTAGATTTCCCCCGTGACTTCGACCGCCACGACCGTCACTGGCGAGACCCCCCGCCGGTTGCCGATGGCTGCCGGGCTGCCCCTGGCCCTGGCGGTGCTGGCCTTTGCCCTGCTTTTCGCCAAGCCGGCCCTGCTCCTGGTTCGCGACTGGTGGAGCGATCCCGAGGCCGGACACGGGTTGCTGCTGGGCCCTGCGGCAGCATGGCTGGCGTGGAAACGGGGACTGCTCCCGGAGCGCACCCGCAACGTGACGCTCGGGGTCCTGCTGCTCATCGGAGCGGTCCTCCTGCGGCTGGCCTCGGAGCTGGCCGCCGAGCTCTTCGTGATGCGCTTCTCGATGGTGCTGGCCCTCGGCGGGATGGTGGTGTACTACCTCGGCCTGCGCCAGGCGCTGGCCTGGTGGCTCCCCTTCACCCTGCTGGTGCTGGCCATTCCGCTCCCCGAGCTGATCCGGAGCAGCCTGGCGCGGCCGCTCCAGTTCAGGGCGTCGGAGCTGGGAGCGGGCCTGCTGGAGTGGCGTAACGTGCCGGTCCGGCTCTCCGGCAACATCATCCAGCTCCCGGGTCACCGCTTGTTCGTGACCGAGGCATGCAGCGGGCTGCGTTCGCTGACCGCGTTGCTCAGCCTGGCGCTGCTGATGGGCGGGATCTGGCTCCGCTGGCCGCTGCTGCGGGCAGCCCTGCTGGTGGCCGCGGTCCCCATTGCGGTCCTGATCAATGGCGTTCGGGTGTTCCTGACCGGGTTCCTGGTGTACTTCGTGGATCCCGCGCTGGGTGAAGGCTTCATGCACGTTACCGAAGGATGGCTGCTGTTCGTCATCTCGTTCGCGCTGGTGGGTGCGGTGGCATTCCTCATGACGTTCATCGATCGCTGGCGGACTCGCCGCCGGGAGGCCGCCTCGCATGCGTGAGCCCGCGTCGCGATATACGCCGCTGATCGTCCTGGGACTGGGCTGCGCCGCCATGCTCAAGATCGGGGGCCAGTCGGTCACTCCGCTGGCCGGAGAGCTGAGCAGCGTGCCGAAGGCGCTGGCCGGATTCCAGGGACGGGACCAGACGGTCAATGAGGAAGAACTGCGGGTCGCCGGCATGGATGCCTACCTGCTGCGGATCTATCAGCGGGACTCGACCGACGCGTTCTCACTGTACGTCGGCTATTACCAGGCACAGACCCAGGGCAAGACGATTCACTCTCCCAAGAACTGTCTCCCCGGGGCCGGGTGGGAGCCGGTGGAAAGCCGTCCCCTCACCATCCCGCTGGCAAACGGAGAGCTGACGGTCAACCGCTACCTGCTGGAGAAGGGCAACAGCCGCGCGATCGTGTATTACTGGTACCAGGGCCGGGGGCGGACGGCTTGGAACGAGTACGCCGTGAAGTGGGAGCTGTTGCGCGACAAGGCCCTGCACGGCCGGAGCGAAGAAGCGCTGGTCCGGATCGTCGTGCCGCTTCGCCCGGATGCCCCGGACGCAGCCGATTCCATCGCCACTTCCGCGGCCCGCGAGGTGGTTCCCGCGCTGGACCACCTGCTCGCCCCACTCAAGATCCCGCGCCAGTCCTGATCGAGGGCCGGCATGGCTCGGATCAATCTGATCGGCTGGCAGAACCAGGCGGGGCTTTCGCGCGACCTTGCGGTGGTCGCCCGGACGCTCTCCGGGGCCGGCCACGAGGTTGAAGTGCACGGCTGGACCCCGCCCCGCCGACCGGTCCGCGCGTGGATGCGATGGCGGGCGAGCGGCCGGCCGTGGGATCTGGCCATCTTCATGGAACGGGCCGTCGGGGCGTGGATGGAACTGGC
This sequence comes from Gemmatimonadales bacterium, assembly GCA_035709185.1. Classification (GTDB taxonomy): domain Bacteria; phylum Gemmatimonadota; class Gemmatimonadetes; order Gemmatimonadales; family GWC2-71-9; genus SZUA-320. The sequence continues at coordinate 8,615 of DASTEX010000636.1, read as the reverse complement.
CCGACGCTCCGTACTGATCCCGAATCCGGAATGGTTCGTGGGTGCCCCGGAGGGGCTCTCGGCGATCTGGTGCAAGTCACGCGACGCCCTGGACCGGCTCCAGTCTACCGGCCTCGCGCTGGAGTATCTCGGATTCAGCACTCCATCCTCACAGACTCCGGCACCGGGTCCGCGGCAATGGCGCCGCGCCCTTCATGTAGCCGGACGGAGTCGCACCAAGGGCACCGTTCCGCTGCTGCAAGTCTGGTCCCGCCACCCGGACTGGCCGGAGCTGGTGGTGGTGGCCGAGACCGAGCGGGTTCCGCTCCCGAATCTCCCGCCCAACGTCAGCCTGCTCGACCGATTTGTGGACGAGGAGACTATCGCCCGGCTGCAGCAGGAGTGCGGCCTGCACCTCCTTCCCACCGAAGTCGAGGGATTCGGCCACACCCTGGTGGAAGGAACCCGATGTGGCGCGGTGGTCCTGACGACCGATGCTCCGCCCATGAATGAAATCGTCACCGGCGATCGCGGTGTGGTGGTAGGCTGGCATCGCACGGCGGAGATGCGCCGGGGCCGGCGCTTCGAAGTGGATCCGGATGCGCTGGAGCAGGCCATCCTCGATCTGCTCGGGTGGCCGGAAGACCGCCTGCTGGAAGTGGGCCGGCGGGCGCAGGCCTGGTACCAGTCGAACCACCAACAGTTCGAGCAGAGACTGATCCAGCTGGTGGAGCGGACGCTTGCTTCAGACCGGAGCTGAGCGGGCCTATCTCCGGGTGGGCTCCCAGATGGGGTTCCGCTCGCCCCGGAGCGCCTTGGCCCATGCCATGATTGCCGCCGCGGCGGAGCCCACCAGGTAACCGGCCGACGCCACCAGGCCCGGGATCTTCCGATCAGCCGGCCACAGAAACGCGGCCCCTCCTACCCCGAGACCGCCTAACGTGAGCACCAGGAGGACGAGGGCGGCAACGGAACTCCCGGCGAGCAGGACCAGTCCGGCGAGTGCCAGGGGCGCCGTCAGGAATCCCAGCCAGCGGGCGGCCTTGTGGCTCCAGAGCATCCAGGCGAAGCGGCCATGACGGAACGGGCTCAGCAGTTCCCGCAGAAACCAGAGGGTCTCGATTCCGCGAGCCATGGTCCGGGTCTTCCGCCGGTATTCCACCTTGAGGGTCCTGGCGCGCGGCACCAGCGCGGCAGCCTGCGGAACCGATATGGCCCGGAAGCCCGCTCGGCGGGCCAGGAGCGGAGAGGCGAAGTCGCGGCTCAGCGCCTCGGGGAAGAGTTGATCGAAGAGATTGCGGCGGATGGCCATGAAGCAGCCGCTGGCGCCAACGATGGACCCGAACCGGGTTTCGAGATCGCGGACCCACATCTCGTACCCCACATACCCCGATTCGGCCACATTGGATTCGACCGCACCGGCCGGAGCGCTCACATCCCGGCCCGACGCAACCCCTACCGAGAGATCCTGGAAGACACTGACCAGTGGTTTCACCGAGCCGGGCTGGATTCGCGTGGTGGCGTCGGTGTTGATAATGACTTCTCCGGTGGCATGTTGCGCCGATTCGTTCTCCGCCGCCGTCTTGCCCCGCCGCTCCGGCAGCGCGATCAGCTCCACGCCCTGGGGGGCGTACTGCCTGACTATGTCGTGGGTGCCGTCGGTGCTCGCGTCGGACAGGACCAGGATCTGGCGCCGGTCGGGCGGATAATCGACGGCGAGCAGCGCTTCGATTGTGTGCCGGATCACCCGCTCTTCGTTGTACACCGGCAACACGATGGTGATGGGGGGCCACTCGGCGGGATCCGACGCCGGCGGGCTCCAGGACGGACGCCGCGTCAGCAGCCAGAGCAGCGCCGGATAGACCAGGTAGGCATAGAGAAAGAGCGCCACCGGGATGGTGATCAGTATCAGGCCGACGATCTCGAGACGATTCACTCGATACTCCGGCGGGGACCTTCCGGGTCCACCAGTGAGCGATAGAGGGCCTCGTAGCGGTCCAGCCAGGCTTCGAGGCCGAATTCCTGTTCCAGCCTGCTTCGAGCCGCTCGGGTCCGTTGCGGGTCGCCGGACAGAGCCAGCTCCAGCGCAACTGCCATCCGGTCCGGAGCGGCCGGCGGCACCAGGAACGCCTCGCGCTCGGTAACGACGTCGGGCACACCGCCCACTGTGGTGGCAACGACCGGTACCTCTGCGGCCATCGCTTCGAAAAGGGCCATCGGGGTTCCCTCGGTGTGGGACGAAAGACAGAACACATCGAACGCCGGGAACAACCGCCAGGCATCAGGAATGGCTCCGTGCCATCGGACCTGCTGCTCCAGTCCCAATTGCGCCACCCGGGCGCGGAGAGCCGGCTCCATTCGGCCCCGGCCGATGATCGAGAGAACCGCGCCTGAAGAGCGCATGAGGTTCAGAGCCTCGATCGCAACCTCCGGTCCTTTTTCCGGGCTCAACCGGCCCACCCATCCAATGACCTTCACGTCCGGCAACAAACCCAGTTGCTGGCGCGCTTCCTGCGACTTCAGAAACGACCCGGGCGCGCGATAGGCATTGGGAATCACCTGGAGTCGCCCGGCCGGTACTCCCGAGCGAGCCAGACGGCCGGCCAGCGGCCGGGAAACGGCGATGGTGGCGTCCATTCGACAAAGCGACCGGCGTTGCAGCCATTCGAACAGCTGGTTCTTGAGCCCGCCGATCGTGAACCCGTGTACCGTGGTCACGACCGGCAATCCCAGGCGCTGGGCGACCGAACGGAACAGCACGTCAGCATGGTAACCGTGGGTGTGAACGATATCCGGTCTGAAGACCTGCAAAGTCCGGCGAACCAGTGCGCGTTCCCGGGCATAGGCTCGGTGTGGGGCTCGGACCACCTCCACCGTCACTCTGGCATGCTGCAGCGCAGTGACCAGGGCCGGCTCCTCTTTCTGCTCCTGCACCACCAGGAGCAGGGCGCGGACAGAGTGGCCCCGGGAAGCCAGCCCGGCGGACAACAGCGCCACCACCTGTTCCAGCCCGCCGAAGGGCCCGGGCGCAAGCAATTGCACGATGTCCATGTGGCGTACGGGATCCCGGTGTAAGATTGATGCCGATGGCGGAACAACCTACCCCGCTTGCCCGGAACCTGCTCCGGCGCGCCCTCCCCGAGTCCATCCTGCGGGCCATCAGAGTCTTTCGGGAGCTGGATCCGGCGTCGCGGGCGGCTCTACCCCGGGTCTGGTTCCGGCGCTGGTTTTCCCGGGAGCCCGAACTCCCTCCCCTGCCCCCCTCCCCCCGGCTCCTCTTCGTGTGCCGAGGTAACATCCTCCGGAGTGCCATGGCCGAGGCGGTGTTCCAGCAGGTGGCGCGCGGGGGCAACGGTACGGCCCGGTACGCGGTTACCTCGGCCGGGACGGCGGCGGCCGAGGGCAATCCCGCCGATCCCAGGGGCCAGAAGGTAGCGCAGGAGCTGGGATTGGACCTCTCCAGCCACCGGGCCCGCCCGCTGACGGCGGCGGCGGTAGAGGAAGCCGACCTCATCCTGGTCATGGACTACCTCAACGAGGCCGAGGTTCTCGGCCATTTCCCGTCAGCCGCGCCCAAGGTCCGCCTGTTGGCGACCTTCGGAGCCAATCACTCGCGGCCCCGGGAAATCCAGGACCCCTACTCGGGAAGCGAGGAAGATGTCCGCACCGCCTTTGACGCCATATCGGCTGCGGTCCGGCGGCTGGTGGCCACCATCGGTCTGGTTCCGAGCCCACCCTCGAGCAACTCCCATACCGGAGCGCCATAGCATGCGGCTTGCGGTGGGGACATGCCCACCATGATCCACAGCCCGTCGGTAGTTCGTGAAGATCTGGATTTGATCCGGAAGGACCTCGCTCCGGTCTTCGACCGGATGGGCGGATCGCGCCTGCTGATAACCGGTGGAGCGGGGTTCCTGGGTTACTACCTGGTCCAGGCGGTCACGCACTGGAACCAGCAGCCGGGCTCATCCCGCATCGACCTCACTGTCTGCGACAATTTCAAGCGCGGCGCCCCGAAATGGCTGGCCGCGATCGAGCGCGACGGGTCCATCAGGATGATTGTGGCCGACGTCTCGCGACCGCTGCCGGCGGACCTGGGGCCCTTCGATTACGTGATTCATGCCGCGGGGATCGCCTCACCCATGGTCTACCGGCGCTATCCGCTCGAAACCATGGACGCCAACATCAACGGCCTGCGATTCCTGCTGGAATCGGCGCGGGCCCAGGCCGAGAGCGGCCGCCCGGCTCGCGGCTTCCTGTTCTATTCCAGCAGCGAGATCTACGGCGACCCGGTTCCCGGCGCGATTCCGACGCCGGAGGATTACCGTGGCAACGTGTCCTGCACCGGACCGCGCGCCTGTTATGACGAGTCCAAGCGCTACGGCGAGACCCTGTCGGTGGTGTTCGCGCGGCACTACGGGGTGCCGGTCACCATCGCCCGCCCGTTCAACAACTACGGACCCGGGCTGCGGATCGACGACGGGCGGGTGATTCCCGATTTCGCGCGCGCGATCCTCGACGGCCGCGATATCGTCATGCATTCGGACGGGTCACCCACCCGCACGTTCTGCTATTCCGCGGACGCCATCTGCGGATACTACCGCGTGCTCGCCCTGGGCCGGCCCGGCGAGGCCTACAATATCGGAGTCGAGGCGCCAGAAATTTCGATGAAGGACCTGGCCCTCAAGCTGCAGGCCGGCGGACAGGAGCTGCTGGGGTATGGTGGAAAAGTCCTGACCCAGGCCAGCGCCGAGCAGGATTACCTGGTCGACAATCCCCAGCGCCGCTGCCCGGTCATTACCAAGGCCCGCACCGAAGTGGGCTACAACCCGAGAGTCTCCCTCGACGACGGCCTGCGGCGTTCGCTGCGCTGGTACGCGGAACAGCGGGAGGAAGCAGCGTAATGCAGGTGTGCGTGGTGGGAGCCGGATACGTCGGACTGGTAACGGGCGCGTGCCTGGCCGACACCGGACACTCGGTGGTCCTGGTCGATCTGGATCCCTCGAAGATCGACGCCATCAACGGCGGCCGGGCGCCCATCCATGAAGCGGGTCTCCCCGACCTGCTGGCGCGGACGGTCGGCCGGACCCTGCGCGCGACCACCGAACTTGCCCCGGAGATCCGCTGGAGCGATGTCGTGCTCATCGCCGTAGGCACCCCGTTCCGCGACGGCGCCATCGACCTCGGCGCCATCCGGCAGGCCTCCGCCGACATCGGCCGAGCCCTTCGCGGCGCGAATGGATTCCCGGTCGTTACGGTGCGGAGTACCGTGGTTCCCGGTACCACCGAAGGGCTGGTGCGCGAGACCCTGGAGCAGGAGTCGGGCAAGACCGCAGGAATGGACTTCGGGCTCGGCATGAACCCGGAATTTCTGACCGAGGGACAGGCGCTGGCCGACTTCCAGCAACAGGACCGGATCGTCATCGGGGCCCTGGACCCGCAGTCCCGCGAGGTCCTCGCGGCCCTGTACCAGTCGTTCCCGCCGGACGTCCCCCGGATCTTTGTCAATCCGCGCACCGCGGAGATGATCAAGTACGCCTCGAACGCCCTCCTTGCCACTTCCATCTCGTTCGCCAATGAGCTGGCGGATGTCGCCTCGGCCGTCGGCGGGATCGACATTGTGGACGTGATGCGCGGGGTTCACGCTTCCCGTTATCTCACCGGCAACGGTGCGGCCGGACCCTGGACGGCTCCGCTCGCGTCGTACCTCGAAGCGGGATGCGGTTACGGCGGCAGCTGCCTGCCCAAGGACGTCAAGGCACTGGTGGCGCATGCCCGCGGGCATGGCGTCGAGCCGCACCTTCTGAGCGCGGTCGACCGGGTCAATACCGGTCGTCCCGAACGACTGCTCGAGCTGGTGCGACGGCACCATCCCTCGCTGCGAGACCTGCGCGTCAGTGTTCTCGGCGTCGCCTTCAAGCCGGATACCGATGACGTGCGGGAAACGCCGGCTGCTCCGGTGGTGCTGGCCCTGCTGGAAGACGGGGCGCGGGTAACGGTCTATGACCCGATTGTACCGGCGGGAACGGTGATGCAGCTCTTCGGCCCTGCCCGGGTGCGGGTTGCGGCCTCGATGGCGGATGCCGTGGCCGACGCACAGGTGGTGATCGTGGTCACCCGCTGGGCCGAGTTCCTGGCGTTGCCGCGACTCCTGGCTGACCGATCCGATCCTCCGCTGGTGGTGGATGGCCGCCGGCTGCTCGATCCCAAGAGCCTGGCCCGTTATGAAGGCGTGGGACGCTGACCTTGCGCTTTTCGCCGCTTCCGATTGCCGGTGCCTGGCTGGTTGAGCCGGAACGTCTCACCGATGTCCGGGGCTTCTTCGCCCGGGTCTGGTGCGAGCAGGAATTCGCCGATCACGGCATTGCCCACCGGGCGGTCCAGGCCAACGTGGGGTACAGTCCGAAGCGGGGAACCTTGCGCGGACTGCACTACCAGGCGGCCCCGGACCTCGAGGCCAAACTGGTGCGCTGCACCCGAGGCGCGGTGTGGGACGTGATCGTTGACCTGCGGCCGGATTCGCCCAGTTATCGCCGCTGGCACGCCGAGGAGCTGACGGCCGACAATCACCGGATGGTGTACGTGCCACCCCTCTGCGCCCACGGATATCTGACGCTGCAGAATGACACCGAGCTCTGGTATCACACCTCTATTGCTTACGCACCGGCCTCCGCGCGAGGGGTACGGTATGACGATCCCGTCTTCGGCATCGGCTGGCCGGAGCCGGTGACGGTGATTTCCCAGCGGGATCAGGAATGGCCCCTCCTGAATGGAGGGGCCCTCTCCCCGTGAGCGTCGATCGTCAACTCCGGGAGCGGGAGGCGGCCGGCCGGCCGATTCAGGTTGCGCTGATCGGTGCGGGCGCCACTGGCCGGAGCATCGTGCTGCAGCTGGCCACCCCGGTCCCGGGAATTCGACTGGCCGCCATCGTCAACCGGACTCCGGCTCATGCCGAGCGCGCGTGGCGCGAAGCGGGCGCGGAACGCGTCAGGCAGATCGGGCGTCCGGAGGAACTGGCCGAGGCCATTCACCGGGGGGAGGCGACCATCCTCGAAGACCCGTCGGTGGTCTGCGAGACCCCGGAAATCGATCTGGTCATCGAGGCCACCGGGACCGTGGAGTACGCTGCCGGGATGGTCGAGGAGGCCATCCGGGGGCGGAAGCATGTGGTGCTGGTGAACGCCGAGCTCGACTCCACCCTGGGACCGATTCTGAAGGCGCGGGCCGAGGAAGCCGGGGTAGTCATCACCAACACCGACGGCGACGAGCCCGGCGTGGCCATGACGCTGCTTCGGTACCTCCGTTCCCTCGGGCTCCGGCCGGTGGCTGCCGGAAACCTCAAGGGTATGGTGGACCACTACCGCACGCCCGAGACCCAGCGGGGTTTCGCCGAGCAGTGGGGCCAGGATCCCCGCAAGGTGACCTCGTTCGCCGACGCGACCAAGTTGTCGATGGAAGCGACCGTACTGGCCAATGCCACCGGGTTCCGGGTGGGGCGCCGGGGGATGCTGGGCCCCGCCTGCGCGCACGTCAACGAGATGGCCCACCTGCTCCCGGCGGACGAAATGCTCCGGACCGGCCTGGTGGATTATGCGCTCGGCGCCGCTCCGCACACGGGGGCGTTCGTCATCGTGCACGAGGAAAATCCGGCCAAGCGGACCCACCTGGGGTACTACAAGATGGGCGAGGGCCCGTTTTACGTATTTCACACCCCCTACCACCTGCCCCACATTCAGCTGGCGTCTACCATCGCCCGGGCGGTGCTGGATCGGGATGCCACGGTAACGCCGCTGGGCCGGCCGGCATGCGAAGTGGTGACCCTGGCCAAACGGGATCTCCGGGCGGGTGAAGTGCTGGACGGGGTGGGAGGCTTCGCCAGTTACGGCCTGATCGACAACGCCCTGGCCGCCCGGCAGGCCGAGGCCCTGCCCATGGGCCTATCGGAAGGCTGCCGGCTGGTCCGGGATGTGCTCCGGGACCAGCTCATCCGGTTCAGCGACGTGGAACGGCCGGCCCGCCGCCGGGCCGACGCCCTCTGGGCGGAACAGGCGGCCCGATGGCCTGAGGAGGCGAAATGAAGGTCGTGCTCTTCTGCGGTGGGCAGGGCCTCAGAATCCGCGACGAAGCCCACGGCGTGCCCAAGCCGATGGTCACGGTAGGCTACCGGCCCATCCTCTGGCACGTGATGCGAACCTATGCCCACTACGGGCACACGGACTTCATCCTGTGCCTGGGCTACCGGGGCGACGTGATCAAGCGGTACTTCCTGGAGTACAACGAAGCGGTCTCCAACGATTTCGTCCTCACCGGCGCCGGGCGCCAGGTGAGCATGTTGAAGACCGACATCGAGGACTGGCGCATCACCTTCGTCGACACCGGGCTCAACTCCAACATCGGGCAGCGCCTCAAGGCGGTGGAAAAGCACCTGTCCGGCGAGCATATGTTTCTGGCCAACTACACCGACGGGCTCACCGACCTGCGGCTGCCTGACATGATCGACCGCTTCAAGCACTCGGATGCCGTCGGTTCCTTCCTGGCCGTCCGGCCCAGCGCGTCGTTCCACGTGGTCCAGCATGAGCAGAGCGGCAGGGTCCAGTCGATCGGGCACGTGGGGGACAGCGGTCTCCGGATCAACG
>DASTEX010000635.1:0-2480 GCA_035709185.1 Gemmatimonadales bacterium | reverse complement strand
GATGAAAGACCGCGATATTCGGCATGGTTTATCCAATTGAAGGACTGGCGCGCAGGGAGCCGTAAAGTGCAGCCGGGGGTGGCAGGGTGACAACTCAGGCGGACGCGGACGAGCGAGCAGTGATGGCTGATTCCAGGGTATTGCCCGCCCGCCTGCCTGTCAGCGATTTCCGGAGGCCATCTTCACTGCCTCGGGCAGTCGTCTGAGCCGGAGCATCGCCCCGACGCCGGCGAGTGGTCCCGGCGCGAGCAGCGCAAAGCCCGCTACCCAGCCGAAGCGGTCCACCAGCACCGGCACCAGCCGGATCGTTACCATGGTGAGCAGAAACCCCATCGACGTCTGGACCGCGAGCGTGGTACCGACGTAGCGCGGGTCGGTCAGCTCGGAGGCGGCCGCGCTGAACTGGGCGCTGTCGCTCACTACGGAGATTCCCCAGATCAGGCAGAGCACCGTGAGCGCCACCGGAGCGCCGGCCAGCAGACCAGCCAGCAGCGCGCAGGTGCCCGAAACCGCCATGCTCCAGGCGGAAATGGTGGTGCGCCCGACCCGATCCGCCACCGCGCCGGCGGCGAAGCAACTCACGGCTCCAACCGCAACCACCGCGAATCCCGCCAGCCGTCCCGCGGCCGGCGAGAGCCCGCTCCGCAGATAACTCTCCAAGAGAAAGACCGGCGCCCAGGTCCACATCGCGTACAGCTCCCACATGTGTCCCAGGTAGCCCAGGTTGACCAGCCGGGTGGGCCGGTAGGTCAGGGCCCGGCCCACGAACTTCCAGTCGAACGGAGCGGTGCCCGCGAGATACGGCCCGGGCCGGATGAAGCCGAAGGCAATCAGCCCCGCCACCGCCGTCATTCCCGAGGTCACGAGCAGCACCGGCCGCCAGGGCGGCATTCCCGACTCCCCCAGAAACGGCAGGGCGTTGAGCAGGTGAGGGAAGGCCGAGCCTAACGTGAGCGCGCCGATCAGGAGGCCGATGCCGAGACCGCGGTCTTCCCGGCACCAGGTCGCCACCAGCTTCATCGCGGGCGGATACACCCCGGCGAGGGCCACGCCGGTCAGGAACCGGAGCACCATCGCGAGCTCCGGTCCGGCATCGAGCAGCGGAATGGCGCCGTTGGCGGCCGCCGCGAGTATCGCGCTCCAGGCGAAGAGCCGGGGAATCGAAACCCGGTCGGGGAGGTTGATGACCGCGCTGCCGAACGCTCCCAGCACGAACCCCAGCTGCACGGTCATGGTGAGCCAGGCCGACTGGCTCTGGGTCAACGCCCATTCGGTCCGGAGCTGCGGCAGCACCGCCGAGGCCGCGAACCACGGACCCATGGCGAGCGTCTCGGCCAGCGCGAGCAGCGCCAGCTGGGCTCGCTTGCCAGCGATCGAAGACGGTCGGAGTTGATCGAAGATGGTCGAAGACGGTTGAGACGGGTTCATGCTCCGCCGTCTTCGACTGCCTTCGACCGCCTTCGACTGTCTCCGACCACGATCATATGTCGCACACCGTGAAACCATGCCGCAGGGAGGCGATCGGGTCGCGCCCCTGCGAAGGAATGAATTCCTGCCCCACGAAGCCGGTGTAGCCCAAGTCGGCGATCGCGTTCATGATCGCGCGATACTGCAGTTCCTGGGTCTCGTCCAGCTCGTGGCGGCCGGGGACGCCGCCGGTGTGGAAGTGTCCGATGAAGGCAAAGTTGTCCCGGATGGTGCGGATCACGTCGCCTTCCATGATCTGCATGTGATAGATGTCGTAGAGCAGCTTGAACCGGGGCGAACCGACCCGCCGGGCCAGCTCCGCCCCCCATGGGGTGTGGTCGCACTGGTAGTCATGGTGATCGATCTTGCTGTTGAGCAGCTCCATGCAGATCGTTACGCCCCATCGCTCCGCCAGCGGCACCATCCGCTTCAGGCCCACGACACAGTTCTCCAATCCCTCGCTGTCGGCCAGGCCCGCGCGATTGCCCGAGAACACGATCATGTTGGGCAGCCCGGCCCGGGCGACCAGCGGCAGCAGCCGTTCCGATTCGGCCAGGATCCGGTCGTGCTGGTCGGGACGGTTGAGGCCGACGGGAATGGTGGTGGGGCCGGTCGCCATGGCGCAGGTGAGCCCGTGCCGGATCGCTACCGGCCACTCTTCCGGGCCTAACAACTCGACCGATTGCAGTCCGATCTCCTTCGCGGCGCGGCAGAGATCCTCCAGCGGGATCTTGTCGTACGGCCAGCGGCAGACGGACTGCTTGAGACGGGCAGCCGGCCGGGCGGGCGGGCGGAGGGTCAGTTCCGCCGTCGGACCAGCCGCCGCGCCGGTCGCAGCTATCACTGCAATCGCCTGTCGTCTATTCATAGCACCGCCTTCGACTGTCTTCGACTGTCTTCGACCACCTTCGACCACCTTCGACTAATCGTTCGCAGCAACCTTCTTCAAGTACTGGTACCCCGCCCGCGCCGTCCCCATCGGATTCGCCGGGGTGTCGTGTTCCACGAACCAG
>DASTEX010000634.1:0-8073 GCA_035709185.1 Gemmatimonadales bacterium | reverse complement strand
CTGGTCGAGCAGGCCTTCGTCGGTCATCCGGTTCCGCAGCACCACGATCGGGTCCCGCTGGCGGAACTGTTCGACCTCGTCCTTGGTCCGGTAGGTGCCGTGGGCCGCGTCCGACATGGAGTGGCCGACGTAGCGGTAGGTCCGCACCTCCAGCAGGGTCGGCTTCTTCTCGCTGCGGGCCCGCGCCACTGCCACGTCCATGGACGCCTTGACCGTCAGGACGTCCTGTCCATCCACCACTTCATTGGCCATTTCGTAGGAATAGGCCCGGTGCGAGAGGTCCAGGATGGAGCTGGCTCGGGCCAGGGAAGTGCCCATGCCGTAGCCGTTGTTCTCGATGATGAAGACCACCGGCAGCTTCCAGAGCGAGGCCATGTTCAGCGCCTCGTGGAACGCCCCGATGTTCACCGCCGCCTCGCCGAAATAGCAGGCGACCACCTGGTCGGTCTCGCGGTACTTGCAGGCGAAGGCAATGCCGCAGGCCAGCGGGATCTGCTCGCCCACGATGCCGTGTCCGCCCATGAATCCCAGCTTGGCGTCGAACAGGTGCATCGAGCCACCCTTGCCGCGGGAGCACCCGGTGACCTTTCCAAAGAGCTCGGCCATGACACTCCGGGCGGTCATGCCCCGAGCCAGAGCCTGGCCGTGTTCGCGATAGGCACTGATCAGGTAGTCGTCGGCCCGGAGCGAGGCGATCGAGCCGACGGCCACGGCCTCCTGGCCGATATACAGGTGACAGAATCCGCCGATCTTGCCCAGGCTGTACGCTTCGCCCGCCTTCTCCTCGAAACGGCGGATCAGCAGCATCTGCCGCAGGTACTTCCGGAGCTCATCGCCGCGTTGGGTTCCACCGGTACGCGGCCGGGCGGCCGCTGAAGTCGCCATCAGGGGTTCCTCGTCTGCTGCGCGGCTTTCGCCTGATCCCACGCGTGATAGCTGGATCGGGTCAGGGGACTGGCCTGCACGTGGGTAAAGCCCATTCGAAGGCCTTCCTGTTCCAGCTCGGCGAACTCTTCCGGGGGGTAGAACCGCGCCACCGGAAGGTGGCCATCCGAGGGCCGGAGGTATTGACCCAGGGTCAGGATGTTCACGTCGCTCCGGCGGAGGTCGCGCATGGCAGTGAGCACCTCGTCCCACTCCTCGCCCATGCCCAGGATGATTCCCGATTTCGTCAACCCATCGGGTCCGCCCATCCGCCGGGCGTTGGCCAGCACCCGGAGGGCCCGGTCATACCGCCCGCCCGGACGAGCCATGGGGTAGAGCCGCTCCGGAGTCTCCAGATTGTGATTCAGGATGTCGGGCTCGGCGTCCATCACGATCTGCAGCGCCCGCTCCGATCCCTTGAAGTCGGGGATGAGAACCTCTACGGAGGTGTCCGGCAGCCGCCGGCGGATTTCCCTGATGCAGCCGGCGAAGGCCTCGGCGCCCCCGTTCTCAAGGTCGTCGCGGTCCACCGAAGTGATCACGACGTGACTCAGCCCCATCTCCGCGACCGCCTCGGCCAGCCTGGCCGGCTCGACCGGGTCGTACGGCTTGGGAGTCCCGTGAGCCACTGCACAGTAGGCACAGTTCCGGGTGCAGACGTCGCCCAGGATCATGAACGTGGCGGCCTTGTGCTCCCAGCATTCCCCGATGTTGGGGCAGCGGGCTTCCTCACAGACCGTATGCAGCCCGAGCTCCCGCATCAGGTTCTTGATCCGGATGTAGTTCTGGCCCCCCGGGGCCTTCACCTTGAGCCAGGAAGGCTTGCGGGTCAGGGGGATAACTACCGGCACCGGCCGGTTGGGTTGGGCCCGGGCGGGAGAGGGTGAAAGCTGGACCAGCGGCAGCGACAAGGCACAACCTCCTGAGAGCCCGTAAGTATAAGCCCTTCAGGCGATAAGACGGTATGGCAGGGATCGGTGTGGCGCCGGATTCGGTCCCCAACCCGGTAACGGGTCGCCCGGTCATGCAACTCGCCATTGACGACCGGAAGCATATGTTCGATGGGTTGCTCACGCCGGGCGGTGGCAACGTTCCGGGAAGGAATGCATTGAAGAACCGGGCCTGGCCCAGGAGGCACCCCATGACGAGACAGTTCTGGCCGCGAGCCGCGACTCTGGCGTTGTTGCCGGCGTTCGCCGGCAGTCTATCCGCTCAGGATTCCACCACCACCACCCTGATTTGCCTGGCACCGGCCCGGGTGGAGGCCAGCAGCGGGAACGCGAACGAGGCGCTCAGCGCGGTCCGCGAAACCTTCACCGCCTTCCTGACCGGGCCATCTCTCCGGGCCCAGCCGCTCCAGGCGCGACTCGAGTCGCAGGTGAAGGAAGAGTCGAAGCAGGCTGGCTGTCCCTACCTGCTCCTCACCACCATCAAAGTGGATCACAAGCGGGGGGGCGGTGGTCTGCTCGGTCGCGCGGCCGCCGGCGCAGTACAGCAGGGTGCGTGGGAAGCCGGAGTCCGGAGCGGTTCGACTGCCGGGAGGATCGCCGGTCAGGCGGCATCGGGTGCCGCCAGCCAGGCTGCCTCCAACTATGCGGTCACCATCCGGAACAAGGACGAGTTGACCCTGGGCTACCGCCTCGAGACGCCCGACGGCAAGGTGCTGGTCGAAAAGCGGGAGAAACGGAAGGCCACCCAGGACGGCCAGGACCTGCTGACTCCGCTGGTCCAGGAAGCCGCCGAGCGGATCGTGGCGGCGGCGAAAGAGCCCGCCCGATAAGGCGCCCGGCCTCCGCGTCATCATGGGCCATGTCGAACCTGGTTGATCCGCTACGACTAGTGGATGAGGAGCCAATCCGGCCCTCCTCCGATGCCCGGAGCCTCCGGCGACACTCAGAAGCGAGAAGCCCAAATGCACGACATCAAGTCCTGTCTCTGGTTCCAGGCCCAGGCCGAGGAAGCCGCCAACTTCTACGTTTCGCTCTTCCCTCAATCGAAGATCGGCACCGTCATGCGGGGCGCCCCCGGGACCCCGGCTATCGCGGTCGATTTCGCTCTCAACGGTCGGCCCTTCCTGGCCCTCAATGGGCGACAGGAGCAGGGCTTTACCGACGCCAACTCGTACGTGGTGACCTGCGACAACCAGGCGGAAATCGACCGCTACTGGGCGGCGCTTACTCAGGGCGGCGAGGAGGGTCAGTGCGGCTGGTGCACCGACCGGTTCGGCGTCTCCTGGCAGGTAGTGCCGAGTGCCATGGGCGCCCTGCTCGGCGGTCCTGATCCCGCGGCCGCCGGGCGGGCCATGCAGGCGATGCTCGGCATGCGCAAGCTCGATATTGCGGCCCTCGAGCAGGCCCGCGCGGGCGCGATGGTCTGAGTTTCTGTAGACTGTCGGAAGGGTCGGAAGAGTCGGAAGGGTCGGAAAGGTCGGAAACCGGCGTAACACTGCCTTCCGACTTTTCCGACTCTTCCGACCCTATTCCGCCGTCACCCGCGCATAACCCAGGACGGTTCGACCATCCCTTCGGACCATGCTGACCGTCCGACCGTCAACCGTCCGACCGTCGGTATTACCAGTTCCAGAACCGCTCGGGGCGGAAGGCCGCGATGCTGTCGAGCGTGGCTTCCTGCTTCATCATCTGGAGCAGCACCACCGCCGTGACACCGGCCAGCAGCACTCCGTTGCGGCCGTGCCCGGTGGCGTACCACAGGCCTTGCATCCGCGGCTCCGGGCCGATGATCGGCAGGCCGTCCGGTGTGCCCGGCCGGAGCCCGGCCCAGGTGCGAACCGGAGCGGTGCCTCTGACGAATGGACACAGCTCTTCGGCGCCTTCCCGGATCCGGGCCACTCCCTCCGGGGTCGTGTGGGAGGCGAAAGCCGCGTGCTCCATCGTGCTGCCGGCGATCAGTTCGTGATCGCGCGTCAGCAGGTAATGGCCCCGTCCGCCATAGACGATGATGTCTTCCTGGAGTTCGGCCGGACGGGGAAACGCGACCATCTGTCCCCGCACCGGCTCCACCGAGATTGGCCGGGGGAGCTTGTCGATCCGGCCCGACCAGGCGCCGGCAGCCAGCACCACGGTCGAGGCGGAATAACGGTCGCGGCCGCGCGCCCCCGTGACGTGGTGCCCGTCCGTCTCGAGTTCGGTGATCCGGTCTTCGACCCGACGCACTCCGGCCCGTCCGCCATCCAGCACCAGCGCCTGCACCAGCCGAGCGGGATCGAGCGATCCATCCTGGGGGGCGTAGAGCGCGCCGCGGGCGGTTGGGAGCCAGGGCCACCGCTGGTGCAGCTCATCCGGGAGGAGCCAGTCGCAGTACAGCCCGTGCTGCCGCTGCCAGGCCACCATGGCTTTGAGCCGCTCTTCGTCGGAATCGGCTGGAGCCAGTGACAGGATCCCACAGATGTTGAGCTTGAGGTCGATCCCGGTCGCGGCTTCGAGGGATTCGCGGGTCGCAACGCACCACTCCCGCCCGGCCAACCCGATCTCGAGGAGGGGATCGTCCTCGCCGCCTTCGATCTGGGGAGCTAGGAGCCCGGCCGCCGCCTGCCAGCCCTGGCCCTGATCGACGGCTGGATCGACGCAGGTGACGGATCGACCAGCCAGGGCCAGCTCGCGGGCACAGGCGGCGCCAACCACCCCTCCGCCTACTACCAGAACGTCAGTATTGACAGGCACTTGGGCTCCGATGAAACTTTTTGAAACGTGCCGCGTAGGTGATCACGACCTTTTTCACAGGGGTCGGACGGCCCCCGGAAGGAGTGCTGAACATGGTCCGGAATGTGGTGGGTTACGCCGTTTTCGCGGCGGTCGTAATCATGGCGCTCAAGCTGCTCGGATTCGTTTGGGGCTTGCTCGGCACGCTTCTCTGGCTCGCGTTCCTGGGCTTCGTGTTCTACGTGATTCTGAGATTGTTCGCTCCGGGCACCGCCGACAAGGTGCGGGACACCATCAAGGGTGAGCCGCGACCTTAGCGCGACGGTCGAAGCTTACCGGTCGGGTGATGAAGAGTGGGCGTGGCGGATGAGCCACGCCCCTTTTTCGTTGGGACTCAGCACGAAGGTGGCCCGGCCTTCCCGTACCACACCCTGGTTTCCGGGCACCCAGCGGTACTCCAGGCGAGCCCAGGCCACGGTTCCTCTTACTTCCAGCCGGCTGCTCGTCACCGCGACCGATCCGCCGGTCCCGATGCCGGCATAGCGCGGAGCGCCGGTCCGGGCCATGCCATCGGCGATAATCTCGGCGTCAACCGCGTACAGGGTATCGGGGGATTCGAGCCGCGCGTCGGCTTCGAGCGCGGCAGTGACGACTTCAGAGAGGCGGTCGTCGGGCGTCGCGCCGGCAGCGGGGAGGACTAGCTGGGACGATCCGCCGCAACCCAACAGGAATGCAGAGTGCAGAGTGTAGAATGCAGAATGCAGAAGGGTTCTCCACTCGAGCTTTGTCACCTCGCCACTACTTCTACACTCTGCATTCTGCAATCTGCACTCTGCATTTCTACTGGTTCATCTTCTCCAGACGAAGAGTCACCACTCCGAACGGGTATCGGGTCCGGATCTGCACCGGCAGTCGCCGTTCGTCATCGGTCAGCCACACCCGCGCTTCCTGCCTGGGCGCAAACATGCCGCGATCGCCCACGATGGGAGCGACCACCAGGCACTGGACTTTCGAGCCGTCGGGCAGCTCCATTTCCTCCCGCTTCTCGACCCTGAGGATCACCGGGTTCTTCTCGGTGCGGAAATAGAGATCGAGCTTGTATTCCTGTCCCACCTCCAGCGGCTGGGTCCGCATGAAGTACATGAACGAGGCGTCGTCCAGCGGATGGGGGGGCGTCGGGGGCTGCTCCGGCGATCCTTCCAGGCGGTAATAGCCGGAATCGGGAAAGATCTCGTAGGTCCGGAACCGGGTCTGCCTCCCGCGCTCGGTAATGTCCTGCCGGAACCGGAGCGATTTCAGATCAGCCACTCCGGTCCACGACTCGAGTACGCTGTTCACCCGGTAGAGTGAATTGCCGCCCTCGAGGGCAAACCTGAAGTAGAAGGCAGGGATCCCTCGCACCGTATCGATGCCCGCCACCGTGATATAGCCGGTTCCCAGCCGGAGAAAGCCGAGTTTGGCCGAGTACTGGAGCTCTTCCCCCACAGTGAAGGGGTACTTCGGGACATCGCCGTTAGGCATCGCCGTCTGCAGCGCGGCCACGATCAGTGCTGGAATCATTGGGCACCTCCTGCCGCTCCTGCCATTCGAAGGACCCGGCGCGCGCCCCAGAGGGTCTTCATCTGATCCCAGGGACTCACCCGGCTCGGCCGCTGCCGCAGATTGAACCGTTCCACCACCGGCACCGCTTCCACTCGCCGGGCCTGCGCGGCCAGCTTCGTGGTCAATTCAGCGTTCGCCGCCCAGCCTTCAGTCCAGAGCAGGCGGCCAGGGTGGTCCTTCAACGCCATCCGGAGACACGACAGCCGCACGGCGAGAAATCCCGAGACGGTGTCCCGAACTCCTGGCACCTGCGCGCCTTTTCCGAGCAGGGCCGGAGCCCAGCGGCGCACCATGGTATAGCCCCGGGAGGGGGCGCCTTCGAGCGTGACTTCGCCTACCACCAGGTCGGCGCCGCTGTCGATCTGCCGGACCAGGTCCGGCAGGTACTGGGGGAGATGGGAAAAATCGGCCTGCATGACCACCGCGCAGTCGCGCCGCGGCCGGTCGGTCCGGTCGAGTGCCAGGCGGAGCGCCGATTCCACCGAGGCGGCATAGCCCTCCCGCTGATCGTGGCGGACCACGGTAAGCGGCAGGACCTTGGCATACGATTCGAGAATCTCGGCCGTGCTGTCGGTGGACCGGTCGTCAATCACCAGCAGCTGGTACTCCCGGCCCGATTCGCCGAACACCTGGCGAATCTTCCAGAGTACCAGGCCGATGGTGGCGCCTTCATCGTGACTGGGCAGGCAGACGTAAATCATTGTGTTTCAAGCAACTCCTCTACTGAACGATAAAGAACCGACACTCGATCCACCATGGGACCCAGGTCAAAGTGCTTCACTGCCCTTCGAGCTTCTTGAGACAGTTGCATACGCCGGGCCGGATCGCTCTCGATTGACTCGACAACCCGGGCGAGGGCCGGCGCGTCACCGGGAGGAACCAGGATACCCCCGCCCCCTCCCAGCGCTTCCGGGATTCCACCTACGGCGGTGGCAATTACCGGGATTCCCAGGGCGAGAGCGTCAAGGATAATGGAGCCAAAGCCCTCTTCCCGTGACGGAAGGACGAAAACCGTCGCCGCCGCGATTACCGGTAACGGGTCACGGAGCTGTCCCAGAAAGTGGACGTACGACCCGGCGTTGAGCGCCATGGTTCGGGCCTCCAGGGTCCGGCGCTCGGGCCCGCCCCCCGCGATGACCCAGTGCAGCTCAGGTCTGGCTCGATGGAGCCGGGTGGCGGCTTCGATCAGGACGTCAATCCCCTTTTCCGGCGTGAGCGCCGCGACCGCGACCGCGACACTGCCAGGCTCCGCCAGCCCGAAGGGTTTCCAGTCGGCGGGACGGGTCTCGGCGGTGCGCTCCACCTCAATCGCCGGGGGAATGACCACGATTCTGTCGGGGGCGATGCCACTCCGATACAGACTGTCACGCACCGCGTTCGAAATGGCGATGACTTTCGCCGCCTGCCGCCAGGGACCGGGCCGTCGGAGCGGCCGGTTCATCCGGCGAGTCGCCACGAAGGGACGGCCGGTCAGTCTCGCAACAGCCGCCGCGATGGCCACCGCGTGCGGGTCGTGCGCATGGATCAGGTCGGCGTAGCGGGCCGCCCGCCAGGCGGTAACCAACGCCCGCGGGTCGATCCCCATGTGCCAGCCGGTAACGCGAACGGCGATGCCGGAGGCTTCGAGTCGGCGGGCGAGCTCGCTCCCCCGCCCGGTCACGACGGTCTGGGTGATGCCGGTCCGTCGCGCGAGCCCCTGCGCCAGCAACAGGGTCTGCCGCTGACCCCCGCGCCACTCCCGGCCTGAGGCAAGGTGGAGGACTCGCAAAAGGCTTAAGGAAGATCTGAGGGAGGGAAGAACGCGAGTGCAGAGTGCAGAATGCAGAATGCAGAGTGCAGAAGTGTTCTCCGGTGAACCTTCATCCCTGCGGCGTTACTTCTACCATCT
>DASTEX010000633.1:0-3080 GCA_035709185.1 Gemmatimonadales bacterium | reverse complement strand
CCACCCCACCCAACCCAAGAACGTAGACAGCCGACCGGGCGGCGACGGCGTCCTAAGTCCTAAGTCCTAAGTCCTAAGTCCTTGAGAAGCGCCGCTACCGGCGCGCCAGTGCCGCCCGCCTGACCAGTTCCAGGTGGGGTGCTACCAGGTCCGCAAAGAGCTGGGCCGACGGGACCAGCTGCTCGGCCTTGGTGATCGGGCCCTGCAGCAGTTCCAGAGCGCCGATCACCCGGCCTGACAATCGAAGGGGCAGGGCCAGGTTGCAGTCCTCCGCACCGAGCAGGAGGTAGGGAACCGTTTCTTCGAACAGCGGCTCGAGGGCCGATCCCGGGAGCGGGTGCACCGGCAGCAGCGCCAGCGGCCGTGGATCCCCCGCGGGAAACTCCACGAAGCCGTCATCACTCCACCGGAGGGCAAACCGGACCTCGGCAAACCCCAGCGATTCACGCAGGTCGTCCACGAAGTAACCCATGGCCTCGCTCCACTGCGGCGTGCCGGCAAAGGCCGCGGCCAGCCGGGCGGCCCGGTTCTGTCCCGGTCGGCTCGCCAGCTGGGTCCGGATGACCTCGGCCTCGAGTGCCATCCGCAGTCCATGCACCCGGAGCGCGATGACCGGTGCCAGGACCCGCAGCAGCTCCCGGTCGGTTTCGCGGAAGCCATCGGGGGCGGCGCCGCCTAACAGCAGCCAGGCTTCCTCCCCCCCTGCGACCGACAGCCGGATGCCGAGCACCGCCTGGACCCGGAGCAGAGCACGGGTCTCCCGGTACGCCGGCCAGGTCAGCTGGAGCGAACGGAGGTTGCCGACCATGAGGCTGCCATCGGCGGCCGCCCGCGAGATCAACCCGTTTACCGCAGCCGACACGCCGGCCGGTACCTCACCCCATCGACGGTTTTCCGCGCCGGCGCTGAGCAGGGCCCAGCTGCCCCGCATGAGTCCGGGGACTGCCACCTCGATCCGCTCGTGAGGCAGGAGCGGCTGCAGCGCACCGGAGACCAGCCGGAGCATCTCGGACGGGGTCCGCGCCTCGGCGGCTGCCCGGGCAACGACTTCGGCCACGTTGTGATGGGTGACGTTGATCGCGGGACCGGCCGCCAGCGCCAGCGGCGGTGACTCCGCCAGCAGTGCGAAGGTCGGCACCACCTGTCGCATCAGGCTCACCAGCCGGAGAGCCTGGGTGGGGCCGTAGCGTCCGGCCTCGAGGTGGGCGAAGATCGCAAGCCCGAGATCGCGGCCGTGGTCCCGGATCGGTATCGCGAGGACCGAACGGTAGCCCGCCTGCCGGATCCGCTCCTCGAGCAGAAAGATCTGGTACTGCGAGAGGAACGGGGCCGGGGCGGAGAATTCCAGGCGGTCGCGGCCCAACTCCGCCGGAGCCAGCAGCATGACGCCGCCCCGGTCGGGGAAGAGCCACATGCCTAACAAGTCGTGCGGAACCTCCTGCCCGATCAGGTTGGAGAGGGCCAGGTGCCATGCGGCCACGCCGACAGCGTCGGGCGGCCCGTCCTGCATCGGCAGGACCGGCACCAGGGGGCCGGGGGCGGCTCCCGACCCGGGCGGCAGGGCGGTCGCGGTCATCTTTTCGTAATGTGAGCATGAATCGTACCCCCCGGGGGCTACTACCGTAAGATGTTCATTCGACAACACTTAAGGCCATGGATTCAAACCGGCCCTGCGGCATGAAAAACACGGTTCCACGGTGTTGGCTTATAGGGGGGAGGGGTATATATTGATTCCAGACCAGAAAGAGGGGCATCAGATGGCCACCCAGAACCTGACTCTCCACATTGCCGGAATGAGCTGCGGACACTGCCTCAACGCGGTCAATCAGGCGCTGGCGGGGCTGCCGGGCGTATCGATCGACTCGGTCCGCATCGGGCGGGCCGACCTGCGCTTTGACGACAGCCAGATCCGGCCGCCGCAGATCATGGCCGCCGTCGAGGACGCTGGATACTCGGCCACCATCGCCGAGGCCGCCCGTGGCTGACCCGCCGGCGGTCGCGAGCTGTGGCTGCGGAGCCCAGGGCGCCGAGCGTCACCCGGTCGCCGTGGATCCGGAGATCAAGCGGACGGTGCTCAACCGGCTGCGCCGGATCGAAGGCCAGGTGCGCGGGCTGCAGCGCATGGTGGAGGAAGAGCGCTACTGTGCCGATATCGTGACCCAGATTTCGTCGGTCCAGGAGGCGTTGCGGGGCACCGCGCGCAGCGTCCTTCAGAACCACCTGCGGCACTGTGCCACCGCGGCGTTCCAGTCGGGAGATCCGGCCCAGTCGGAGGCGATGTACGCCGAGCTGCTGGATCTGTTTACCAAGGCGCGCTGACTGGCGGGCTGGCGGGCAGGCGGTCAGGCGGGCGGTGCCTACCTTGAAGTCCGACTCACTTTCTCGTGAACCGGGAGCTGAAGGAATGCTCCGTATCGCTTCGCTGCCCGGGAGAGTTTTGTCCGGTCACCCTCGCTCAGCTTCCCGAAGGGCCGCAGGGTAATCTGCGCCGTGCCGCCGGCCAGGCTTCTGGTCCAGGTCCCCACAATCCGTCCTCCGATCATGAGCGTGGGGCTCAGCACGTTTTCACTCCTCGTCTGCCGCGTAGGGTGTTCCGGCCTGAGGATCGCCCCGCGGTGGCGATAGGCGACGGTGTACTCATCCCAGGCCGGGAGCAGGAATGCCGTTCGGGCTGACGGGATCGGGCCGGAAGCGGGTGAAAACCAGTGCATCAAGTCGGCGTGGCTTTCCCCATCCAGGTGTTCCTTCACGGCCGCGATCGCGCGGGCGGCTTCGGTCCGGGTGAGGCCCGACCACCACGCGAAGTCCGGAATGGTTGCGGGACCATGACTGGTGAAATAGCGCCTCGCGAGCTCGGCCAGCGCCTCTTCTCGCGGCCGGCGGGGTGACGGGGAAACCCAGGCATCCAGCAGCACGAACGTAGGCTGCTTTCCCTCGCGCGGCCCCAGGCAGACCACGGACTCCTGCGCCAGCCACCAGAGAATGTGGTAGCCGCGCTGTCCCTCGGTGCGGACTCCGGCGCGCTCCATCGCCTCATAGAGCGCCGGTCGGGCGAGCGGTCGCCCGTCCTTCAGGATCCG
>DASTEX010000632.1:0-6678 GCA_035709185.1 Gemmatimonadales bacterium | reverse complement strand
AGCGGGATAGGTGACTGGGTTAGTAGTTGCTGAAACAACTCCCTAGGGGTCCTTCCCGCGTACGGCAGCTTGTTCGTGAGCAGGTGATACGCGATCGTGGCCAGGCTGTAGACGTCGGCCTGTTCCCCCACCAGCTCCCCGCTCAACGCCTCCGGGGCCACGTACTGAAGAGTGCCGACGAAGAACCCGGCCCGGGTCAGGCGCTGCTCCGGCGTATCCTCCGAGCTCCGGGCGATGCCGAAGTCGAGCAGCCGGGCGGTCTGGGTGGCCGGGTCGTACATGATGTTGGCCGGCTTGAGGTCGCGATGGATGATGCCGGCCCGGTGCGCCACCTCCAGTGCGTCTCCCAACTGTCCGATGATTTTCCCCGCGAGTGGCGGGGCCAGCCGGCCGGAGGCGGCGAGGAAATTTGCGAGCGGCTCCCCATCGGCCCATTCGAGCGCCAGATAGTAGAGGCCGTCCTCCTCGCCGAAATCGAAGGTACGGATGATGTTGGGGTGAGCGCCGGCGCGAACGCCGAACTCCCCTTCCCTCAGGAACCGCTTGACCGCCAACGGATCCTGCGCCTGACGACTGCGAAGAATCTTGACGGCCGCTTTGCCTCGTTCCGGATGTTCCGCTTTGAACACCAGCGCGGTTCCACCTTCCCCCACGTGCTGGAGAAGACGGTAACCGCCTATGGTTCGGCCGATGAGTTTATCTTGGCTCATGGAGGGTGCCGGGAAGCTACCCGTCGCTCAATGGACCGGCAAGCAGCCGACCAGTGCTCGCATGCCCTGGTTCGGGCGTCTCCCTCCCCGACTCGTGAACGTAGAGCTACGAATGCAGCTGGCGGACTCGCGGCCAACCACCAGAACCGGGACCACAATCATTTCTGCCGGCCGGCACCGCTCCTGGCGTACTGCTCTTTTAGCACTTCCTCTCCTGGGGCTGCTGGGCTGTGGCGGCGGCGCTCGAACCGACCCCGGATCCCGTCCCGACCCTACCTCCGCCGAACAGACGCTGACCGACCTGTTCAACCTGAGCGCGTTATATCAGCGCATGGGGCGGCTGGCTGGCGGTAATCCGCTCCCATTCGTGGGGAGCCTGGCTTATTTCGCCGGCCGCGGCGATTCCACCATCGTGGTTCTGGGACTTTCCCTCGATAACCGCGCGCTGAGCTTCCAGCGCTCCGGCCGGGATTTCGCTGCGCGCTACCGGGTGGAGGTGGGGTTCTCCCGCCCGGGCCAGCTGCCACTCCGGTTCAGCCGGGAGGAAAGCGTCACCGTCGGGACCTTCCAGGAAACCCAGCGGGCTGATGAGACGCTGCTCTTCCAGCAGGCGTTCCTGCTTCCACCGGCCGAATACACCGTGTCGGTCGTCGTGCGCGATCCCGGCGCCGGGGTGTTCAGCCGGACCGAAACCCAGGTCGCCGTGCCTGGCTTCAGGCCGGGCTCGGTGAGCGCGCCGGTGCTGGTGTACCGGGCGAAGCCTCGCCCGGATCTCTGGACCGAACCGGACATCCTGCTCAACCCGCGCGGCACCGTGGCCCACGGGGGCGATTCGCTTACCGTGCTGGTCGAGGCCTACGGACTCACCGAGCCGACCCGCGTGCCGTTCTTCATGCGCGACGAGGAACAGAACCTCCTGGTCCAGGACGCGATCCAGTTCGAGGGCGGCAAGGCGGTCGAGGGGCACGTCATCCAGCTGTCGCCTGACGCTCCGTCGCTGGGCCGTCTGCTGGTATCGGTCGGGGAAGGGGATCGGGCGAAAACCAGCACCGCCCTGGTTTCGTTCTCCCGGACCTGGGTGCTCACCAATTACGACAATCTGCTCGACCTGCTCCGCTTCTTCGGTTACGACGACCGGCTGGAGGCGCTGCGCAAGGCGACCGCTGCCGACCGGGCCCAGCTCTGGCGCCGGTTCTGGGTCGACACCGATCCCAATCCCAATACGGCGGAGAACGAGGCGCTGGAGCAGTATTTCACCCGCGTCGCCCTCGCCAACGAGCGGTTCCGGGAAGAGGGAGGGCAGGGGTGGCGCACCGACCGGGGCGAGGTCTACATCACCCTGGGCCCGCCCGACCAGGAGCTGGAATCACCTCCCGGCAACGACACCCGCATCGTGCAGTGGGCCTACAGCGAGTACCGGGCGGTGCTGACCTTCACCGGCCAGCTCGGCTTCTCGCGCCTGCGGCTCACTCCCAATTCCCGGGCCGAATTCGCCCGGCTCCGCGCTCTCAACCGGCAGCGGCAAGCGACGACTCGACCATAGGCGGAGCAGAACAAGATTGTAGAGTGTAGAGTGCAGATTGCAGAGTTGAGAAGTGCCCACTTCAACAATCTGCAACCTGCAATCGGCACTCTACAATTCGCTCTATTCCTCCGCCTAGTTTGAGGTTATGCACACCCCCCCTCAGCTCTTCCTCATCGACGGATATGCGCTGATCTACCGGGCGTTCTACGCCTTGCTCAGCCGTCCGCTGCGAACCAGCCGGGGCGAGAACACTTCGGCCGCATGGGGCATCGCCAGCTTCCTCCTCCGCCTGCGGACCAAGTACCAGCCCGAGTATCTGATCTGGGTCAATGACGCCGGCGATTCCGGCCGGACCGAGCGCTACGCCGAGTACAAGTCCACCCGCCAGAAGCTGGATGAAGCCATGCAGGATGACTTCGAGCTGGCGCTGCAGCACATCGGCGAGCTGCTGGCCGCGTTCCGGGTCCCGCTGATCACCGTGCCGGGATGGGAGGCGGACGACGTGATCGGCACCTTCGCGCTCCAGGCGACCGGAAAGGGAATCCAGTCCGTGATTGTCTCGGGCGACAAGGACCTGTATCAGCTGATCCGTCCCAACGTGGCGCTGCTCAATCCCGGCCGGGGCGGCAACGCCGGCATCGAGGAGCAGTGGGTCGATCAATCCAATGCCACCGAGCGGCTGGGCGTGCCGCCGGAGCAGGTGGTGGATTACCTCGCCCTGGTGGGTGACAGCTCCGACAACATTCCCGGGGTGAAGGGAGTCGGCGACAAGGGCGCCCGCGCCCTGCTGGCGGAATACGGAGATCTCGAAGCGATCCTGGCGAAGGCCGGTGAGGTGCAGCAGAAGCGCACCCGGGAAGCGCTGCTCCAGTACGCCCCGGAAGCCCGGCTCTCGCGCGAGCTGGTCACCATCCGCACCGATGCGCCGGTGACGCTCGATCTCGATGCCGTGCGGGTGCAGCGGCCCGACCTGGAGCGGCTGCGCCAGGTGCTGGCCCGCCTGGAGTTCCATTCGCTGCTTCCCAAGCTGGTCGAAGAGGAAGCATCGGCCGGTACCATCGCGGGCGCCCCGCCGCTTCCGGCTGCCCCGCCCGCCACCGCCACCACGGCCGGTGCGGTGCTGGCGATCCCGGTGGTGGATGATCCCGGGCAGATCGCCGGCATCGCAGCCGAGCTGCGGGCCGCGCCGATGATCGCGCTGCGGGCCTGGACCACGGGGGGCGGGCCGCGCGAGGCCCGGCTGCTGGCGCTGGCGCTGGGCACCCCGGAAAAGAACTGGTATCTGCCTTTCGCCCACGAAGCATCGGAAGGTGCGCTGGCGGCGCCGGTGGAGCCCGCCAACCTCCCTTCGCTGGCCGATCCCTCCCTCCAGCCGCTGGCCGCGGTGCTCTCCGATCCGGAGGTGAAGAAGCTCACCCACGACGGGAAAACCGAGTGGGAGTTGCTGCGCGGCGCCGGAGTCGAGCTGGCCGGGCTCGCGCGCGACATCATGCTGGAGAGTTTCCTGATCGATCCGGGCCGCCGCTCTCATTCGCTGGACACGCTCGCCCTCGACCATCTGGGCCGGACCCTGCGGCCGCGCGATGATCTGCTGGGGAAGGGCAAGACCGCGCTCTGCCCGCCGCAGGTGGGGCTCGAGGCCGCCGCCGCCTGCTCCGCCGCCGAGCTGGCCGCCATCCAGGACCTGGCCGAGCGCTTTGCCGGTCCCATCAGGGACGGCGGGCTGGAGCCGCTCTATCGCGATATCGAGATGCCGCTGGTGGAAGTGCTGGTAGACATGGAATGGACCGGGATCGCGATCGACAGCGCGCTGTTCGCCTCGTTCTCGCGCGAGCTGGGGGCCGACCTGGAACGGCTGCGGCGGCAGATCGGGGAGCTGGCCGGGACGGAGTTCAATCTCAACAGCCCGAAGCAGATGGCCATGGTGCTGTACGAGAAGATGCAGCTCCCGGTGCTCAAGAAGACCAAGACCGGGCCCTCCACCGACGCGGATGTGCTGGAACAGCTGGCGGTCATGGGCCACGAGGTGCCGCGGCTCATCATCGAGCACCGGGAGCTGGAGAAGCTCCGCTCCACCTATGTGGATGTCCTGCCGGCGCGGGTGAATCGGACCACCGGCCGGATCCATACCACCTTCAATCAGACCGGCGCCGCTACCGGGCGGATCTCCTCGTCCGATCCCAATCTCCAGAACATTCCCGTCCGCACCCCGCGGGGCGAAGCGATCCGCCGCGGATTCATCCCGACCCGGGGCTGGTCATTCATCGTCGCCGACTACTCCCAGATCGAGCTCCGCCTGCTGGCCCACTTCTCGGGCGATGCCGCCTTCGTCTCGGCGTTCCAGCAGAACGGCGACATCCATCGCCAGACCGCGGCGGTGATCTTCGGCGTGCCGGTGGAGCAGGTGACGCCGGAGATGCGGGCCCGGGCCAAGACCATCAACTTCGCCACCATCTACGGGCAGGGCGCCTTTGCGCTCTCGCGCCAGCTCAACATCAGCATGGAGGAGGCGCGGGCCTTCATCGCGCAGTACTTCGAGCGGTTCTCGGGAGTGCGGGCCTGGCTCGACCAGCAGGTGAAGCAGGGGCGGGAGCGCGGCTGGGTGGAAACTCTCTTCCACCGGCGCCGGTATGTTCCCGAAATCAAGGACCGCAACTTCAACACCCGGGCCTTCGGCGAGCGCCTGGCCCAGAACTCACCGCTCCAGGGCTCGGCCGCGGATCTCATCAAGATCGCCATGGTGCGGATCCACCGGGCCTGCCGGGAGCAGAACCTCGCCGCCCGGCTGCTGCTCCAGGTCCACGACGAGCTGATCCTCGAGTCTCCACCCGAAGAGATCGATACCATCCAGGCCCTGGTCCGGCGGCACATGGAAACCGCCGCTCAGCTGCGGGTGCCGCTGGTGGTGGAAATTGGCATTGGCGCCAATTGGCTTGAGGCGAAGTAGCTGACAGCTATCAGCTATCAGCTATCGGCTGTCGGCTATCAGCTATCGGCGATCAGCTGTCAGCCGTTCCTACAGGGTGCAGGTGCACGCCTGGCTGATGCAAGTGCCGTTCCGCTCCGCGATCGCCGCCTTCAATAGCTGACGACTGATAGCCGATAGCTGATAGCTGATAGCTGATAGCTATTTTCTCCCCGGCCACCAGTTCCACTTCCCGGCCAGATGCATGAACGCCGGCACCAGCACCATCCGCACCACCGTCGCATCCAGCAGCACCGCCACCGCGAGCCCGAAGCCCAGCAGCTGCATCACCAGCACCCCGGCGAAGGCAAACGCTCCGAACACCGCAATCATGATCAGGGCCGCCGAGGTGATGACGGTTGCGGTGGCGCCCAGGCCCTCAGTGGTCGCCTCGGTGTTCCGGCCGGTGCGATCGTAGGCTTCCTTCATCCGCGACAGCAGGAACACCTCGTAGTCCATGCTGAGCCCGAAGACCACCGCGAACACCAGCACCGGTACCACCACGTAGATGGTTCCCGTGGGTTCGCTCAGGCCGAAGAGCTGGCTGCCGTATCCCTTCTGGAACACCAGCACGATCAGGCCGAAGGTGGCGACGACCGAGAGCGAGTTCATCACGATCGCCTTGATCGGCACCAGCACCGACCGGAACGCCACCGCCAGCATGATGCCCGTGATCGCCAGGACCAGCCCGATCAGCAGGGGAAAGCGCTGGAGCAGGTCCCGCTGAAAATCGACCGCGGCCGCGGTGTAGCCGCCCACCAGCGCGCGGGTGTCGCGCAGCTGCCGGATGGCGCCGGACCCCGCCAGCCGGCGAACCGACTCCACCAGCTGCATCGAAGTCGGGAGCGAAACCGTGTCGGCCGGGATCACGTCCACCAGTGCCCAACGCCCTTCTCCGCCGAGGAAGCCATCGAGCGCGGGATAGTCGGCCCGGGCGGCCGGCAGGTCGCTCAGCAGGACCGACAGGCCGAGGATCCCGCCGCCGGCGTTGAGGTCGAGCACGCTGCGTACGTCGCCCACCCGAGGATCGG
Source organism: Gemmatimonadales bacterium (assembly GCA_035709185.1). Lineage (GTDB taxonomy): Bacteria > Gemmatimonadota > Gemmatimonadetes > Gemmatimonadales > GWC2-71-9 > SZUA-320. The sequence goes on along the minus strand of DASTEX010000632.1, from coordinate 447 downwards.
CCCGAAGCGAGTCGCGCAGGGCCCGCATGCCGCGCAGCCGGACCGCCGCGGTCATGGTCTCCCCCTCGGGCGCCTCCAGCACCAGCCGGACGGGAAACAGGTATCCCGACCGGCCCATGCTCGAGAGCTGCTCCACTGCGGCGCCCGCTTCGGTGGTGGCCGGCCACCAGTGCCGCGCGGGCAGGCCGATGCTCAGCCGGGCCAGCGGCCAGGCGAGCAGTGCAATCGCGGTGCTCCCCAGGGCCAGCGCTCTCCAGGGATGGCGAATCAGCGCGCGGGCCCACCGCTCCCACACCTGGGGCGCGTGATACCAGGTGAGCCGGCGCGCCAGCCCTCGGGGCCGGGCGATCTCCCGGCCCAGGGCCGCCAGCAGGGCAGGGAGCAGCGTCAAGCTCAGGATCACTGCCACCGCCACCACCACGATCCCTCCCAGCCCGATGCTCCGGG
>DASTEX010000631.1:0-5994 GCA_035709185.1 Gemmatimonadales bacterium | reverse complement strand
CTCGCGGAGCCGTACCACTCACCGCCTGGAGCGACCAGTGCTAACGTCGGACCAGGTCGAACACGTAAGCGGTCTGGGGAGGAAGCTCCGGGAGCGGAACAAAAGCGCGGATCCGGCCGTCGCGAGCCGTAAGGCTGGCGCCGGTTACTCCGCCGAGCCGGTCGCGCAGCGCATAGGTACCGCGCGGCAGCACAGCAGAGTCTGACTGAAGCGTCACGTTCGCGAGCGGACTGCGACCGAGGTTCGCGACGACGAGGACTGCCCGCCGGCCCTGCCGCCGGATGAACCCGGTTACGGCGTCGTGGCTCGCGGCCAGCGGAACCAGTCGGCCTTCCGCCAGCGCCGGATGTTCGGCGCGGAGGTGGATCAGGCGTCGATACAGCGAGAGGAGCGATCCCGGGTCGTGGTCCTGCGCCGCCACGTTGGCTTCGAGCGAATCGTCCGCCAGCGGCTGCCAGGGTCGCCCGGTGGTGAAGCCCGCGTGCGGGCCCTCGCGCGACCAGGCCATGGGTGTCCGGATCCGCTCGTCCGGCTTGGGACCGGTCATCCCCAGCTCCTCGCCATAATAAACGAAAGGAAGCCCGGGGAGCGTCAGCAGCAAAACGGCCGCGAGCCGCGCCGCCTGCCAGTCACCGCCCAGCTCGGTCCGAGTCCGCGGCTGATCGTGATTCCGGAGGAAGGGCGACCAGCGCCAGGCCGGAAGCCGCTCCTGGAGCCGGAGCACCGGCGCCAGCACTCCCCTGCCCCGGCCCTCCCGGGCGCCGGCGATCAGGCTGTCCGCGATCTCGAACGCGAAGTAGCCGTCGAGCTGGTCCGGGTAATACGAGAGCAGTGCCCCGGTGCTGTCGAACACCTCTCCGATGGTGAACGCGTCGGAGCGGATCCGCCGGACGTGGGAGGCGTACTCCCGCAGCACCTGGTGGGTTCCCGGCGTATCGTCCACCCGCTCCGCTTCCTCCACCAGGAACTTGACGGCATCGAGCCGGAAGCCATCCGCTCCCATCTCCTTCAACCAGAACCGGGCCACCCGCTTCATCTCGGCCAGAACTTCCGGCTGCCGGTAGTTCAGGTCCGGCATGCCCCGCCAGAAGAATCCGTAGTAGTACTCATCCCGCAGAGGTGATTTGTGCCAGTTGTTGCCGCCCCAGCGGTTGCGGGGTCCCTCCACCGGCGAGAACCGGAACCAGGTCCGCCAGGGCGAGTCCGGATCCCGCAGGGCCGCCTGGAACGCCGGATGCTCGCTCGACACGTGATTGAGCACCAGGTCCACCAGCAGCCGGATGCCCCGCCGGTGCGCTTCCGTCACCAGCCGCTTGAACTCCTCATTGGTGCCGTACTCGCGATCCACCCGGTAATAGTCCGCGACGTCGTACCCGTGATAACTGGGTGACTCGCTGACCGGCATCAGCCAGAGGCAGCGGACACCCAGATCGCTGGTGGTCCGATCATTTCCGTCGTTCAGGTAATCCAGCGACCGGATCAATCCCCGGAGGTCGCCGATGCCGTCGCCGTCACTGTCGCGGAAGGACCGGACGAACACCTCGTAGCAGGTGGCGCCCCGGGTCCAGCGGGGGGCGGCCTGGGCGAAGCTCGGATGCGGCAGCAGAACGCTGGCGGCGAAGAATGCAGAGTGCAGAATGCAGAGTGCAGATTGCCGAGGGAAGCGCAGAGTGCAGAGTAGAGCATGGAGCGCGAGGGCGAAGCCAGCTTCCCTCCGAGATTTCAGCATCGCTACCCTTCTGCCTTCTGCACTCTGCAATCTGCACTCTAAAATTGGGTTACTCCAGACGTTCCCTGGCGGTGCCTTGCCAGGGCCCGTGACTGACGCCTCGAAGTCCGGCGGCGACACCGGGGTCGGTTCGCCAGTCGGTTTGATGGTGCGCAGGTAGGCGATGAGCGCACCCATGTCGGTCCACTCAGGAACTGGCTTTGCTTGGAGGTCTACAGGACCCCACGCCCCTTATTTGCGCCGAAGAACGCCGCCCCTCATTCGCACCTCTGCCGGCTTCCCATCCGGGCCGAGGACAAACGTCACTATCTGGCTTCCCCGCCAAACCGCGTCCCAGTTTACCCGGAACGTATCGTACTGCCAGTGCTCCATGCTGCCAGCTTGCTTGGAGCTGGTGCGGAACCGAAGGGCGCCGTTCTCGTAGGTCACTACGGCCTTGCCGTAGAGCGAATCGACGTAGGTGCCGGCATACTGCTCCAGCGCCAGCGACGGTCGGGTGTCCTTGATTCTCCGCGCTTCCAGGCGGGACTGCGCGCTGTCGGCCTGCGCCGCCATGCGGGTGTAGATGGCGCGCAGGTCGGTGCTCCAGTCGCGCGTCCCGCTCCCGAGCCACACGTCTATCGCCTTGTAGAGGAGCGCATGCCGGACCTCGACGTGGTCGAGGTTTCCCAGGACGTACACGCCGAAGCGCTCTTCGGGGATGATGCCGATGATGGCGACCATGCCGTCGATGCTGCCGGTGTGATAATTGAGCCGGCGGCCCGCGTAGTCCTGCTGAAACCAGCCCAGCGCATAGGTGTTGAACTTGGGCCTCGTAAGCTGCGCCGAGGGATAGAAACCGCTTGGCATGACGTAGACCGGGGTCAGGAGCTCGTTCCAGGTCCCGGGCTGGAGCAGCGCCTTCCCGTCCACCCGGCCGGAATCGATCATGAAGCGCATCCATTTCGACATGTCGGCGACGCTCGACCAGACGGAGCCCGCCGCGGCGACCTGGTCCACGCTGGCGTTCTCGATCACCTGCACCGTACCCCTCACCCTGTCGTGTGGTGAGGCGACATTGGGCTGGCCCTTCGTGCCGGCGAGCGTCGGGACACTGCCGCGCATGCCGAACGGAACGAAGATGCGGGTCCGGATGAACTCCTCCCAGGGCATTCCGCTCGCCGCGGCCACGACCGCTCCCGCGGTCGCGTACATGACGTTCTGATAGATCCATCCCGAGCGGAACGAATAGGCCGGCTTGGCGTAGCGAACCAGCCGGAGCACGTCCTCCGGCGTGTTGTCGCTCTGGTACCAGAGCATGTCGGTCCCGCCCAGCCCGGCGCGATGGGTGAGCAGGTCGCGTATGGTGATTTCCCGCGTCACGTACGGATCGGAGAGCTGAAACCAGGGCAGGTATCTGGTCACCGGGTCGTCCCATCGCACCTTGCCCTCGTCCACCAGCATGCCGAGGGCCGCTGCGGTCATGGCCTTGGTGGTGGAACCGATGGAGAAGCGCGTATTGGTGTCGACCACCGCGGACTTTCCCAGCTCCTGTACACCGTAACCTTTGGCGAAGACAACCTTACCGTCCTTGACCACGGCGACGGCCAGCCCGACCGCACCCCAGTCCTTGAAGGCCTGCGCGGTGTAGGCGTCGAAGGCGGCGGCAGGTCGCTGGTCGGTCTGGACCGATGTGGCAAAGGCAAGGGTCGCGATGAGTGGGATGAGCATAGTCCTAAGCCGTCCAGGAGTCGAAGAGAAAGAGGGACCAGAACCGCCCGCCGGCTCCAGCCCTTTCAGAGAGCCACCGGTATAAAAGCCCGGCTGGCGAGGTCTTCGCCAGCCGGAGACAGTCAGCGCGCATAGTAATCACGATCAACGCCATCGAAGTTGCCGCTGCGCATGCAGCACTTCCTGAAACCGCCGCCTGGAACCGCAGGGGCAGGGATCGTTCCGGCCGAGCTTCTCGTGGAAGCAACTCCTTGTCGCCGTGGACTATCTGCGTGCCCCGCTTGACCCGGGTTTCGGAAGGGTAGCCCTTCCGCCTCTTGCTGGTGACCTCACAAGCACGGGAGGTCATCCAGCTGCTCGGTGTTTCTTGCCATATTCCTCTCCTGCCAGGGTATCCTGCACGAGTACTTGCCTTTGGGCCCGTCAGCGCAGGACGGGAAAGTCTACTCCAGGCCCTTCGACCCGGCAAGAAATGCGGGGCCACCCGCGCTCGACGGGGGACTGGCGCCAAGCCAGCAGGATCCCGATCATCCGCCGATGCCGGCCAGGCACCAGAGTGCAGAGCGACTGCGAAGCCGGTTTCCTACTGGGGTGTCAGTATCCCTTCTGCAATCTGCAATCTGCATTCTGCACTCTGTCCTCGGTATATTCCCGCGCCACCTAATTGGTATTCCCGGACAGGTTCTACTTGGCAATGCGCTTTCCCCGCTCCGCCGGCATCCTGCTGCACCCGACTTCGCTTCCGGGCCCCAACGGGATCGGCGAGCTGGGCCCCGAGGCACTCCGCTTCATCGACTTCCTGGCGGAGACGGGCGTGCGGATCTGGCAGGTGCTGCCGCTCGGTCCCACCGGTTACGGTAATTCGCCCTACCAGTGCTTCTCCTCCTTCGCCGGCAACGGCCTGCTCCTCGCCCTGCCGGCCGACGGGCCTCCGGATTTCCGGGTCCACGAGGTGGACTTCCCCCGGGTCATCCCATACAAGCGGGACCTGCTCCGGCGCGCGACCATGCACGTCCCGGCCGACGCCGCCTATCGCAAGTTCGTGGAGCGCGAGAGCTGGTGGCTGGAAGATTATGCGCTGTTCATGGCGCTCAAGGACGCGCACGGCGGGGTGGCCTGGACCGATTGGGAGCGGGGTGCGGCGCTGCGTGATCCCACCTCGCTGGAGGGCTGGCGCTGGCGGCTCTCCGCCGAAGTGGAGCACTACCGGCGGGAACAGGCGCTGTTCTTCCACCAGTACCACGCCCTGAAGCGGGCCTGCGGCGAGCGCGGCATTCACCTCATGGGCGACGTGCCGATCTATGTCGCGCACGACTCGGCCGACGTGTGGGCCAGTCCGGAGCTCTTCAAGCTCGACCACGACGGGCGGCTGCTGTTCCAAGCGGGGGTCCCGCCCGATTATTTCAGCGCTACCGGCCAGCTCTGGGGCAACCCGATCTACCACTGGGAGGCGATGAAGGCTGGCGGGTACGAGTGGTGGATCCGGCGCATGCGGCACGCCTTCGACCTGTTCGACCTGATCCGGATCGATCACTTCCGGGGCTTCGAGGCCTACTGGGAAGTGCCCGCGGGAGAGGAGACCGCGATCAACGGCCGCTGGGTACCGGGCCCGGGTGCCGATCTCTTCCATGCGATCACGAAGGCGTTAGGCCCCCTGCCGATCATCGCCGAGAACCTGGGCGTGATCACCCCGGAGGTAGAGGAGCTGCGGGAGCAGTTCGGGTTCCCCGGCATGAGCATCCTGCAGTTCGCGTTCGGGACCGACGACCAGGCCGGATCGTTTCAGCCCCACAACTACGTCCGCGACCTGGTGGTCTACACCGGAACCCACGACAACGACACCACGGTGGGCTGGTGGACCTCGACCGGGGAAGGCGATTCCACCCGCAGCACCGACGACGTGGCGGGTGAGAAGGACAAGGCCCAGCGCTACCTCGCCACCGATGGCCGGGAAATCCACTGGACCCTGATCCGGACCGCCCTGGCCTCCGTGGCGGACATCGCCATCATCCCGATGCAGGACGTGCTCGGCCTCGGGAGCGAGGCCCGGATGAATCTGCCGGGCCGGTCCCATGGCAACTGGACCTTTCGATTCAGCTGGGACCAGGTGACGCCGGAGGTCACCCGCCGGTTGCGGGAAATGATCGAGGTCTATCAGCGTTAACCGGTCGGAAAGGTCGGAAAGGTCGGAAGGGTCGGAAAAGTCGGAAACGTGCAAATTGGACGCTCTTCCGACTTTCCGACTCTTCCGACGTAGTCCTGCTACTCCAGATTCTCCTGCACAAACCGCGGCCCGAGATGCACGTCGATCTGCACCAGATTGGCGTCCCCGATACAGCGGAACTTGTGGGCTTCGCCGGCCTTCACCACCAGGATGTCGCCCGGTCCGGCTTCGAACTCCTCCCCTTCCACCGTCCATAATGCCCGGCCCTCCCGGATGAACGCCACCTTGTCATAGGGGTGCCGGTGGAGGACCGGGCCCCGTCCGGGCGGTGCGTTCACCAGGTAGGCCGAGACGCCGGTATCGCCCCGCTCGGCGCCGACGAATTCGTGGG
>DASTEX010000630.1:0-2920 GCA_035709185.1 Gemmatimonadales bacterium | reverse complement strand
AGTTCCCGCTCTGCGGATCGAACGAAATCACGCCCAGCGCATGATGCACCACCCGGCGGTGAGCCGAATCGGCCGCCGCCAGCACGCCGATTCCTTCCACCTGGAGTACCACCCCGCCCAGTTTGCGCTCGACCGTTTCGGTCATGGTGGTCTGGACCCGCTCCTGCCCCCGCTGCATCCACGCCTCGCCTCGCCAGATCCCCACCATGAACCCCAGCCGGTCCATCGCTGCCCGGCTGGCGGAGCCGTCCGGCATCTGGGCGAACGCCGGGAACCAGCCCAGCAGTGAACCCATGACGAGGACGGACAGGATGCGGTGCATGAGCTTCTCCGTAGTGAGGGGTGATCGATGCCTGAGCCCGTTTGGAAAGCCCGGTCGCCAGTGCCAAGAACCGCAGAAAGCGGATTGGGGCATCTTCGCCGATCCCGACGGGAACCAGTTCGCCATCGGCTCGCCCTGATTCACGAAGCCGGGTGGCCCTGCAACACCGCGCGGATCTGCCGGTGGCGTGGTTTTTGCCCCTTCTGCCCGGCAGTGTGGCGCCCGCCCGAGCGCATCCTGCATGCCCGCCCGGGCGGGAAGACCAGTCGGATTCCAACTTGCGAGGTGAGGCTGATGTACGCCCCGTCCATTCAGCGCGTATTGGTTCGGCAGGGCCTCCTGCTGGCCGCGGCACTCTGCATTTTGCTTCCCGGCGTTGCCCCGGCCCAGAAGGTGGTGACCGAACTCTCCCCCAAACAGATGACAAAGATCCTGACGTCCATGGGATTCGAGGTCGAAGACCGCAAAGACGACAGCGAGTCCGATGAACCGTTATGGCTCGATCTGGCCGGCTACCGCACCGCCGTGTTCCTGCTCAACCAGAACACGGATGCGCAGCTCTACATCGGCTTCCAGCAGAAGATTTCGGCCGAGCGGGTCAACGAGTGGAACCAGGCTCACCGGTTCGCGCGGGCCTATCGGGACAAGGATGGCGATGCCGTGCTCGAGGCCGACCTGGATTTCACCGGCGGGGTTACCGAGGCCAACGTCAAGGCGTGGGTGAAGCTCTACCGCGACGTCCTGGGGGAATACGTCCAGTTCATCCGGTCGGAGCCGGTGGCGCGGGCGAAATAACGGCGCGCTCGCGCTAGCGCAGCCAGTCGTTCGCTTTCAGGTCCGGCATCGCCTTCACTGCGGCCAGGAGCGCGTCGAGCTCCCGCCGCTGAAACAGCCGGCCCTGCAACATGACCGCGGCAATCCGACGGGTGTTGCCGATCTGTTCCAGCGGATTTGCGGTCAGCAGGACCAGGTCGGCTACCTTCCGCGGCGCAATGGAACCAACCTCATGGTTCAGTCCCAACCACTCGGCCGGCTTCCGGGTGGCACTCTCCAAAGCCTCCATCGGCGTCATGCCGACCGAATCCACCAGCAGCTGCAGCTCCTCGTGCAGGGAATAGCCCGGATAGACATTCAGGACGGCAACGTCGGACCCGGCCATGATCCGGACGCCGGCCTCGCGCATTTCCCGCAGGTGCCTGAGCCACATGGGCAAGAGCCGCTCCAGTGCCGTGCGACGCTGGGGCGTGACCTCCTCCACCTGCTCCCGCCAGTCGAGAATCATGAAGGCCGACAGGTAAGGCCGGAGCGGATGCACCGCTCCGGTAGTGTCATCCACCAGCTTTCGGAAGTACTCCAGTGGATGGAACGTCGATGCGAGCGCTGTTATGGCCGTGGGGACCACGCCCACATTGCGGGCCGCAAGCTGGCGCCAGAAGGTCATGCGCTGCTCGCGGGGTAGGCTGTCGAGCGTCGGCGCGAAACCGTGATCCAGGCCGTCCTGGCCTGCCTCCAGAAAAACCTCCGGTAACGAGGAGCCGGCGTGCCCCACCAGGCGCTTGCCGTGCGCGTGGGCGGCCTTCGCCAGTGCCAGGTAGGTCTCGCGGTTCTGCACCGTGCGGATCTTGAAGTGATCGAGCTCGAGCCGGGCCAGAGAGTCGATCACCCGGCTGGCCGCTTCCGGTGAGCCGATCGGGATGCGGGCCCGCTCGAACGGTTCTACCCGCGACTCGGGCGGATCGCGCCGCATCCGTTCGATGTTGGAGAGGGCTTCGAGGTAGGGTCCCGCGATGATCATCCGCGGGCCGATCCGCTGGCCGGTCCGGATCTCCCCGCGCCACCGCAGGACTTCGGCGTGCTCGCTGCCCTGGTCCCGGATGGTGGTCACCCCGTGCACCACGTACAGGCCGAGAGCGGACGCGCGGGTCTTCGATGTGTGGGTGTGCAGGTCGAAGAGACCGGGGATGAGGAACTTCCCGGTACCGTCGACCACGCTGGCGCCGTCGGGAACCCGGATCCCCCCGACGGGACCCAGCTCGGCGATGCGGTTGCCACGCACGATGACGGTCTGCCCCGGGATGGCGTCGGCCCCGGTCATGGGGATAACGGTGACGTCCCGGATGGCCACCACATCCTGTGCGGCCGCTTGCATCGGCCCGCCGATCAGGGCCAGCAGCAGCAGGGAGACCGGTGACTTCACGTCGGCTCCTTCAAGCGGCAGGAAGCCGCCATTTCTTGCGGGTATACACCGGACGAAACCCCTGCCGCTCGGAGTTTCGCTGAGAACCGCTGCCCGGCTGAGTCACGACCATCGCGAGGTCGATGCCCAGGGCGGCCGAGAATTCCAGCCGGGCGGCGAGGAGCGCCTGCTGGGCGCCCTGCCGGCGGGCATCGGGGATGGTACTGGCCCCCGCCAGCAGGGCGACCCCGTTGGCGAGGTTGAGCGCCGCGGCGGCAACCGGACGGCCGTCCAGCTCGGCGAGGAAGCACCGCACGCCGCGGGCCCGCGCCACGACCGCGCCGACGTCTGCCAGGAAGGTCCCGAGCTCGGGCGATTCACTGCTCCATCCCTGGCCCGCGACCCGGGCCCAGAGCCAGGTC
>DASTEX010000629.1:0-3142 GCA_035709185.1 Gemmatimonadales bacterium | reverse complement strand
AGACGTCGCGGGCAAAGTGTCCCACCGCCACGATCTGACCGGCGTAGAGCACCGCCGAGACCAGGGTGAGCAGGTCGCCGCGGTTGATCGCCGCCAGGCTGCCGCCGGGCGAGGTGAGGACGAAGACCCCCGCCATGGCGATAGTGATCCGAAGCACCAGCGGACCCGGCACCCGGTGCGACAGCGCCAGCGCGGCCACGGCCGGGGTCAGCAGCGCCGACAGCGAGACGATGAACGCGTTGCGGCTGGGCGTCGTAATCGCCAGCCCCAGGTTCTGGAAGGCCACACCGGCGGCAAAGAGCAGGCCGATCCAGAGCCCGGCCTTGATCTCCCGGCCGGTGAGCCCGCCTAACAACGGGATCAGCAGCACGCCCGCCAGGCCGAAGCGCACCGCCACGGCCAGCATCGGGGTCACGTGCAGCATCAGGGCCTTGACCACGGTGATGCTCAGACCCCAGATGATGGTGGTGACCACCAGCAGGAGGATGGCCCGGCGATGGGTCACACGCCTGCCGGGATATCGTTCAGCAGTCCCTGCAGATAGCGCCCGGTGCGCGACTCTGGCGCCGCGGCGATGGCCTCGGGCGGACCCATGCCCACCACGGTGCCGCCGGCCGGTCCGGCCTCCGGTCCGAGATCGATCACCCAGTCGGCCCGCTTGATGACATCGAGGTGGTGCTCGATCACCACGACCGTGTTGCCGGCATCGACCAGGCGGTCGAGCACCTGGATCAGGACCCGGACGTCGTCCAGGTGGAGACCGGTGGTCGGCTCGTCCAGCAGGTAGAGCTTGCGCCCGGACTTCTTCCCGGCCTGGATCAGCTCGCGGGCGATCTTGAGCCGCTGGGCCTCACCACCCGAGAGGGTGGTCGCCGGCTGGCCCAGCCGCAGATAGCCCAGCCCCACCTGCTGCAGCTGCCAGAGCGCGGCGCCCAGCTTCGGCTGATGCCGGAACCGGGAGATGGCCTCGTCCACCGTCCACTGCAGCACGTCGGTGACGGAATACCCGCCCACCTTCACGTCCAGCACTTCCCGCTTGAACCGCTGGCCGTCGCAGCTTTCGCAGGGGACGAAGACGTCGGCCCGAAACACCATCTCCCCCTGCACGTGGCCCGCGCCTTCGCAGGTCTCGCAGCGGCCGCCTTCCAGGTTGAAGGAAAACGTGGCCGGCGTGTACCCCCGCTGCCGCGCCAGCGGCTGGGCCGCGAACAGCTCCCGGATCTCGTCGAAGGCCTTCACATAGGTGATCGGGTTGGACCGGGGCGAGCGGCCGATGGGTGACTGATCGATCAGCACCACGTCGGTCAGCCGTTCCCACCCGCTCAATTGTTCCACGCTGCCGACGGCCTCACCCAGGTGCGACTTGGCCGAATGGCCGCCATGCAGCTTCGCCTCGAGATTGCGGTAGAGCACGTCGTGCACCAGCGTGCTCTTGCCCGAGCCCGAAACGCCGGTCACCGCCGTCAGGGTTCCCAGCGGGATCCGGACGTCCACCCCTTCCAGGTTGTGAAGCCGCGCCCCCCGAATCGAGAGCCAGAGCGGGCCGGGCGGACGCCGGAGACTGGGAACCCCGATCCGCTTGGTCCCGCTCAGGTACTGGCCGGTGACGGTCTCGGTGGCATCCTCGGGCCGGCCGGCGTGCACCACCCTGCCGCCCCGCTCGCCCGCGCCCGGCCCCAGCTCGAGCATGAAGTCCGCCTGGCGAATCGCCGCCAGATCGTGCTCCACGACTACCACCGTGTTGCCGAGGTCCCGCAGGCGCCGGAGCAGGTGCAGCAGCCGGTCGGTGTCGCGTGGATGCAGACCGATGGTGGGCTCGTCCAGCACGTACAGCGCATCCATGAGGCTCGCGCCCAGCGCGTTGGCCAGCGAGATGCGCTGGGCCTCGCCCCCGGAGAGGGTGCGGGTCTGGCGGTCGAGCGCGAGATAGCCCAGCCCCACGTCCAGCAGGTAGCGGGTCCGGGCGGTGAGCTGCTCCAGGATCAACGCCGCGGTCAGACGCTCGGTATCGCAGAGCGGCAGCAGCGAGATCCACCGGTGCAGCTCGTCGATCGGAAGCGCCGCGGCCTGCGCGATGGTCCTGCCGTAGAGTCGCACCGCCAGCGCATGGGGGTTGAGCCGGCTGCCACGACATTCGGGGCAGATCATTGCCCGCTGATACTGCCGCAGAAACACCCGGATGTACTGCTTGTACCGCTTCTCCTCCAGTCCGCTCAGGAACGGGAAGATCCCGGTGTACCGCCCCACTCGGCCGTGGAGCAGCTCGCGCCGGACCGACGGTTTGAGCCCCTGCCACGGCGTATGAGGGTCCGCGCCGAGCTTGCGGGCCGCCTCGAGCAGCAGGCGGCGGCGGGTGTCGTAACGGGGCTTGGTCCAGGGATCGATCGCACCTTCGGCCAGGCTGCGGGACGGATCCGGCACAATCAGCGACTCGTCGTACTCCAGCACGGCGCCGAAGCCGTTGCAGCCGCCGCACGCCCCCCGCGGGTTGTTGAAGGAGAAGAGGGCCGGCGTAACCGGCAGGGCCGGAGTGTCGCACGCGCTGCAGGCGAGCAGCTCGGTGAAGCGGAACCGTTCCGCGTCGCGCAAAACGACAGCGACGCCTTCGCCCTCCGCGAATGCCGTTCGAACCGCCTCGCCCAGCCGGTCCTCCACCCCGGGGGCTACGACCAGGCGATCCACCACGACCAGGATCTCCCGGCGGGTGGTGAGATCGAGTCCGGGAGGCAGCTCGTCCAGCCGCAGGGGCTCATGGTCGGCGACGACGCGGACGAAGCCGAGGGCCTGGAGGTTTTCGACCAGCGCCTGGTGGCTGGCGCGGACGGAAGCGGGGACCGGGAAGGTGACCTGGATCCGATCCTTGCCCTGGCTGTCGGGACCGGAGACCGCCAGCACCGCCTGAACCGCGGACGCGGGAGTGTCCCGCGACACCGGCGCTCCGCAGGTCCGGCAGAAGGGCCGTCCGATCCGGGACCACAACAGTCGGAGATAGTCATAGACCTCGGTGGCGGTTCCAACCGTGGAACGGCTGGAAACCACCGGGTTGCGCTGTTCGATCGCGACCGCCGGCGCCAGCCCTTCGAGCAGGTCGGCCGCCGGCTTGGGCATGCGCTCGAGAAACTGCTTGGCGTAGGTGGAGAGG
>DASTEX010000628.1:0-4048 GCA_035709185.1 Gemmatimonadales bacterium | reverse complement strand
CGGGCACCATGTCGCCCTTCCAGCACGGCGAGGTCTACGTCACCGACGACGGGGCCGAAACCGATCTCGACCTGGGCCACTACGAGCGCTTCATCGACAGCTCGCTTTCCCAGCAGAACAACATCACCACCGGACGGATTTACCAGAACGTCATCAGCAAGGAGCGGCGGGGCGAGTATCTCGGGTCCACGGTGCAGGTGATTCCCCATATCACCGACGAGATCAAGTCGGCCATTCGGCGCGCGGCGCCGGGACATGACGTGGTCATCACCGAGATCGGCGGCACGGTGGGCGACATCGAGTCGCTGCCGTTCCTGGAGGCGATCCGGCAGTTCCGCCAGGAAGTGGGCCGGGAAAACGCCCTCTTCATTCACCTGACGCTGGTGCCGTGGATCGCGGCCGCGGGCGAGCTCAAGACCAAGCCGACCCAGCACTCGGTGCGGGACCTGATGGAAATTGGAATCCAGCCCGACATCCTGGTCTGCCGCAGCGAGCGGCCCCTCTCCACCGACATCAAGCGGAAGATCGCCCTCTTCTGCAACGTCGATTACTCCTGCGTGATCGAGAGCCCCGACGTCAAATCGATCTACGAGATCCCGCTGCGGTTCCTGGAGCAGGGCCTCGATCGCGAGGTCTGTGACCGGCTGAAGCTGACCACCAGGGACCCCGACCTGAGCCAGTGGCGCCAGATGGTGGATCGCATCCTCCATCCGTCGCGCCGGGTTCGGATCGCCGTGGTCGGCAAGTACACCGACCTGCACGACGCGTACAAGTCGGTGCACGAGGCGCTGCTGCACGGCGGCATTGCCAACGACGTGGGGGTGGACATCGAGTGGATCGCCAGCGACCGATTCACCGACCAGGAGGCGTCGGCTCGCCTGCTCGAGGGATTCGACGGCCTGCTGGTTCCGGGAGGATTCGGCGACCGCGGCATCGAAGGGATGGTACAGGGCGTCCGCTGGGCCCGGGAAAACGGTCTGCCGTTCTTCGGGATCTGTCTCGGGCTCCAGGTGGCCATCATCGAGTTCGCCCGCCACGTCTGCGGCCTGGCCGACACCAACAGCACCGAGTTCCAGCCCGACTGTCCCACTCCGGTCATCTCGCTGCTGCCGACCCAGCGCGGGGTCCAGGACCTGGGCGGGACCATGCGGCTGGGCGCGTACCCCGCGCGCTTGCGGGACCGGTCGCGCGCGGCGCAGGCCTACGGCACCACCGAGATCAGCGAGCGGCACCGGCACCGCTGGGAAGTGAACAACGCGTACCGCGACCTGCTGGCCGAGCATGGCCTGCGGCTCTCGGGCCAGTCGCCCGACGGCGGCCTGGTGGAAGTGATCGAGCTGCCGGATCATCCCTGGTACCTTGGCTGCCAGTTCCACCCCGAGCTGAAGTCGCGGCCCAACCGGCCCCATCCGTTGTTCACGGCGTTCGTCGGCGCGGCGGTCAAGCGGAGATATCCCTCGGCTCCGGCGCCGACCGCGTCGGAGCTGGCCGGCGCGCGGTGAGCGGCTGGACGTTCGGGTCCGCGCCGTTCCTGATCGCCGGCCCCTGTGTAGTGGAGAGCGACGAGGTCATGGCGGCGGTAGCCGAGGAGCTCGCCCGTCTCGCCCGGCAGCACCGGATCCCGGTGTGCTTCAAGGCCTCGTTCGACAAGGCCAACCGGGCCCGGCTGGAGGGCGCGCGGGGGCCGGGACTCGAGGAGGGCCTGCGGGCGCTGGAGCGGGTCCGGTCCCGTTCGGGGCTTCCGCTGCTGACAGATGTGCACGAGCCCGGCCAGGCGGCCGTGGCGGCGCAGGTGGTGGACGCGCTCCAGATCCCGGCGTTCCTCTCGCGCCAGACCGACCTGCTGCTGGCCGCGGGAGCCACGGGGAAACCGGTGAGCGTGAAGAAAGGGCAGTGGATGCAGGCGGACGCGATGCGGGGCGCGGTCGAGAAAGTCCGCGCCGGCGGATCGGCCGACGTGGCGGTGACCGAACGGGGCACCTTCTTCGGCTACGGTGACCTGGTGGTGGACCTGCGCAATCTCCGGCGGATGCGCCAGGCGACCGGGGCCGCGGTGATCTTCGACGCCACCCACTCGGTCCAGCAGCCGGGCCAGGCCAGCGGCGGCGGGAGCGGCGGGCAGCGGGAGCACATTCCGGCGCTGCTGGCGGCCGCCGCGGTGGCGGGGGCGGATGGCTTCTTCGTCGAGACCCATCCCGAACCGGACCGGGCGCTGAGCGACGCGGCCACCCAGTGGCCGCTGGACCGGCTGCCCTGGCTGTTAGGCAGGACCCTCGATCTCTGGCGGCGGGCCCGGGACAGCGCCGAATGAGCACTACCGACGCGGCCCTGCGGATCCGGCTGCTGGCCCTCGATGTGGACGGCGTGCTGACGGACAATGCCGTCTACCTCGGCCTGATCGACAGCCAGCGGGTGGAGATGAAGCGGTTCGACATCCAGGACGGGCTCGGACTCGCCCTGCTCCGGGGCGGCCCGATCGACGTGGTCTGGGTCAGCGGAAGGGTTTCGGAAGCGACCACGCTCCGCGCGACCGAGCTCAGGACCAGCGAGCTGATCCAGGTGCCCGATGGGCGAAAGGTCCCGCCCTTCGCCGAGCTGCTGGAGCGGCGCGGGCTCCAGTGGGATGAAGTGGCGTTCGTGGGCGACGACCTGGCCGACATTCCGATTCTGCGGCGGGTGGGACTGCCCATCGCGGTGGCCAACGCCGTCGATGAAGTGAAGGCCCTCGCGCGTTATGTGACTCATGCCCCGGGTGGACGCGGGGCGGTACGTGAGGCGGTGACATGGCTGCTCCGGCAACGCAACGAGTACGACACGGCGGTCCGGCGCTATCTGAGCGCCCGGGACGACCCGTGAGCGGCGACGTCGTCGCTGCCGGGCGGCGTACCATCGAGCTGGAAGCGGCCGCCCTCCGGAACGCGGCCGCCCGGCTGGATCAGCGCTTTGCCGACGCCGTGGCCCTGCTCTGCCGGACCGAGGGACGGATCATCGTGTCCGGGGTGGGGAAGTCGGGGATCGTCGCGCGGAAGATCGCGGCCACCTTCACCTCCACCGGAACCCCGGCCAGCTTCCTGCACCCGGTCGACAGCCTGCACGGTGACCTCGGGATCGTGGGCCGGAGGGATGTCGCCATCGTGCTCAGCAAGAGCGGCGAGTCGGAGGAGCTGTTCGGGTTGATCGGTTCGCTCAAGCGGCTCGAGGTGCCGATCATCGCGCTGACCGGCCGGGCGGATTCGACCCTGGGCCGGGCCGCGGCGGTCGTGGTCGATGCCGGCGTAGACGAAGAGGCCTGCCCCCTTGACCTCGCGCCGACTACCAGCACCACGGTGGCACTGGGACTGGGAGACGCCCTCGCGATGGCGGTTTTCGAAGCCAAGGGTTTCTCCCGGGAAGACTTCGCCGCTCTGCATCCGGGGGGCACCCTGGGCCGCAAACTCCTGCTCAAGGTGAGCGACATCATGCTCCCGCCCGGCGGGATCGTCGGCCCGAAAAGTCCGATGCGCGATGTGGTCATCGCGCTGGCGCGCCACCGGGGGCTCGCGCTGGTAGTGGAGAACGAGCGGCTCCAGGGCGTCATCACCGCCGGTGACCTGACCCGGGTCGCGGAGCGGGGGAACGACTTCCTGGTGGTACCCGCGGCGGAAGTCATGACGCGAACGCCCAAAACCACCACGGCCGACACTCTGGCCGCCGCCGTGACCGGGCTCATGGAGCGGACCGGCATCATGGCGATGCCGGTGCTGAATGGCAGCTCGCAGGTGATCGGCGTGGTGCACCTGCACGATCTGATGCGGGCGGGGGCGGTGTGATCTTCGCGAGTGCCGGGTGTCGGGTACCACGTTCCGAGTGCCGTTCAGGGTGCAGCGTGCCGGGAGCTGCATCAGCATCCGGAACCAGGTACGATGAACCCCACCCGGTACCCGGTACCTGGAACGGCACGCGGTACCCGGCACGCGGCACCCGGCACAGGGGTCTCATTGTCTGTCTCCTCATCCTGACCGCCTCCTGCGGCGAGCCGGGTGTGACCCCGATCCAGTCAAACGTCGCG
>DASTEX010000627.1:0-10654 GCA_035709185.1 Gemmatimonadales bacterium | reverse complement strand
AACGCGCAGGTGTTCAACCGGCCCAGTTTTGTCTGGGACGTGACCTTCTCGGGGTCGCTGATGCGGAACCGGCTGCTCGAGATGCCGGAGGAGGTGCCGAACATCATCGTCAACACCAACGGCACCCAGCAGCACCGCCGCTGCGACGATGACGGCACCTGCTATCCGCTGGGCGGCTACTGGGAGCGGAAGTACACCTACGACGACGCCAACGGGAACGGCATCATCGAGCCGGCCGAGGTCACGGTGGAGGCGCAGCAGACCTTCATCGGCTCGCCCCAGCCGACCCGCGAGCTGGCGCTCAACACCCAATTCAGCCTGTTCAACAACCGGCTGCAGATCGGCACCACCCTGGATTACCGGGGCGGGTACTACCAGTGGAACCTGGCCAATGATTTCCGCTGCCGGTCGCGGTTCAACTGCAACGAGATGTACGACATCAGCGCCCCGCTGGATGAGCAGGCCAGGATGATCGCCAACACCCAGAAGGGCGCGCAGAACACCACGCACGGCTACATCGAGAAGTCCGACTTCCTGAAGTGGCGCGAAGCGTCCATCACCTACAACGCGCCGGAGACCTGGGCCCGCGCGCTGCGGGCCGACCGGCTGAGCCTTACGCTCTCCGGCCGGAACCTGGCCAAGATCACCGACTACACCGGCGTGGACCCGGAGGTGAACGAGGGCGTCGGCAACTTCGCCCAGCGCGACTTCCTGGCGCTGCCGCTGCTGCGCACCATCTCGATGCGCGTGAACCTGACCTTCTAAGGCTGCCTGACAGCCACGAGGAGTACATATGACTGTCATGACCAACCGACGCGGGCGGAGCTGGGGGCGATTCGTCGCCCTGGTGGCTCTTACCGTCGGGCTCGCGGGGTGTGACGACCTCGTCGAGTACACCGAGCGGGACGTCATCCCTCCCGATGCGCTGGGCGGGGTGGCGGGGGCGGCGGCGATCTATGCCGGCGCCATCCGCGATTTCGGCCAGGCCTTCGCCGGCAACGCCGGCGGCACCGAAGGCATGGTGCTGACCTATGGGCTCATGTCGGACGAGTACATGTCGGGGGACACCTTCGGCACCCGGATGGACTACGACCAGCGCAATACCGCGCTGGACAACAGCACGCTGCTGGGCACGTTCCGTCTGATCCAGACGGCCAGGCTGGGGGCGCATCGTGCCATCGAGGCGATCACGGCCGTCGGCGCCACCACCGAGGCCGATGACCCCCGGTTCGGAGAGATGTACAACCGGATCGGTATGATCTTCCTGCTGACCGCGCAGGGATACTGCAGCGGGATACCGTTCAGCTCGGTCACCGACGGCGTCGTCAATCCGGGACTGCAGCTGACCACCCAGGAGATGCTCGACAGCGCCGATTTCTATTTCGACCGGGCGCTGGCGGCCGAGGCGGGTACCGGAGCGATCAATCACACCATCGCCACGCTGATGAAGGCCCGAATCCTGATGTACCGGGATCCGGCGGACTACGCTGGGGCGGCGTTACTGGTGGCGGGTATCCCGACCAGCTTCCGTGGCCTCCAGGAGCACTCGACCGCGAACGGCAACAACGAAAACGGCATTTTCGTCTTCAACACCCAGAACGAGCGCTGGAGCATCTCGCACCAGGAAGGCACCAACGGCCTGGGCTTCCGGGGCCGGGACGGCACCGGAGCCGGTGAAGATCCGCTGCTGGCCGATCCCCGGGTGCCGTGGAAGCGGGACGCGGACGCCTCCACCCCGAGCGGCCTCGACGATGCCTTCGACGGAGTCACCCCGCAGTACGACCTGCTGATCTACACCGCGCGGGCCGATCCCTCGGCCTTTGCCAAGGGTGAAGAGGCCCGGCTGATCGAGGCCGAAGCCGCGCTGGCCGGAGGCGACGCCGTCACGTGGCTTCTCAAGCTGAACCAGCTCAGGGCCGGAGTCACCGGTCTGGCGCCGCTGGTCGATCCGGTCACGACGGCTGCCCGGGTGGACCTGATGTTCCGGGAGCGGGCTTTCTGGTTGTTCGCCACGGCCAACCGGCTGGGCGATATGCGGCGGATGATCCGGCAGTACGGCCGGGCTTCGGAAACCGTGTTCCCCACCGGGGCCCACCACAAGGGCCCGCAGTACGGTACCGACGTGAACTTCCCGGTGCCGGACCAGGAGAAGCAGAACCCGAACTACTCCGACGGGATCTCGTGTATCGACCGTAACGCGTAAGCGAAACCGGACCATCACAAGCAAGGGAGGCCAATCGGCCTCCCTTGTTTGTTTCCGGTCCTGACGGTCGAAGGCGGTCGAAGACAGTCGAAGGTGGTCGAAGACAGTCGAATGCTGTCAAAGCGGTTCAGCAACCTGCTCGACTCTGATATTGCCAGCTTCGACTGTCTTCGACTGTCTTCGTCCAGTCCTTCCGGGAGGACACTAACACCCGGTTCCCCGGTTAACACCGCGCACGCGCCCGCCCCGGCGCTCGTGTCGCTCCCACAACCTGCTCCTGGTCACTCCGACACACGGCCGATCCAACCGCCTTGCCGGTCATGCACTTGCGCGCTGGCACGAGGCTGGCTTCTGCCATCTCCTGTACGACACGTGATTGCGCGTGGATGTGCAACACAGGTGTGTCATCACAACAACCGAGGATCGCATGAACACCATCGTTCAGAGATGGCTGGTCGCCGTCCTGGCTGCGACGACGTTAGGCGCCGGGACGGCGCCGGCGCAGCAGACCACGGGGACCATTACGGGACGGGTGGTCGGGACCGGCGCGGGCGGCGGCCCGCTCGAGGCGGCGCGCGTCTCGCTCGCAGGGACCAACCTGGCCACCAGCACCAACCGGGAAGGCGTATATACATTGCGCGGCGTGGCCGCCGGGTCCCACGAAGTCCGGGTGATCCGGCTGGGCTATTCCCAGCGCACATTGCCGGTCACGGTGACGAGCGGCGCTACCGCGACGCTGGATTTCAGTCTCGAGCCGGCGCCGTTTACCCTCGAGGAAATCACCACCACCACCACCGGTGAAGCCCGCAAGCTCGAAGTCGGCAATACCATCAACACGCTGCAGGTCAACACGCTGGTCGACCGGCTCCCGCTGCGGGATGTCTCCCAGATTCTCTCGGGCCGCGCGCCGGGCGTCCAGGTGCTGCCGTCCTCCGGCACCACCGGCGGAGGGAGCCGGATCCGGATCCGGGGCAACAACTCGGTCTCGCTTTCCAACGAACCGCTGTTCGTGGTAGACGGAGTCCGGATCAACAGCGCCGTCGGCAACATGGGTGTGGGGCAGGTCGGGTTCGGGGTGGGCGGTCAGTCGGCCTCCCGGCTCAACGACATCAACCCCGAGGACATCGCCGACATCCAGATCCTCAAGGGCCCCTCGGCGTCCGCGATCTATGGGACCGGCGGATCCAACGGCGTGGTGCTGATCACCACCAAGCGGGGCGTGGCGGGCCGGGCCCGGTGGAACGTGTACAGCGAACAGGGCATCCTGCAGGACACCAAGGACTACGTCGACAATTATCACGGCGGAACGGCCACGGAGACCTGCCGGCTGTACGAGACGGTCACCGAGGGCTGCACCATCGACCGGATCTTCCGGTTCAACCCGCTGGAAACCGATTCCACCACGCCGCTCGCCACCGGCCGGCGACAGCAGTATGGCGCCAACGTCTCGGGCGGGACCGACGCGGTGCAGTACTTCGTGGCCGGTGAGTGGGAAGGAGAGCGCGCCCCCCTGAAGATGCCCCAGCTGGAGCAGCGCCGGGTGCTGAGCGAGAGTGGGCGGAGCGAGCTCAGGGATGACGAGATCTTTCCCAACACCCTTTCGCGCTGGAGTGTCCGGGCCAACACCAACTTCGTGCTGTCGCCCAAGGCTACCGCCGCGGTCAACATCGGGTACATCAACAGCGCCACCCGCTTCCCCCAGAATGACAACAACATCCTGGGTATCTTCTCGAGCGCGCTGACCGGTTCCGGCCTGGGCGAGATCGATCCGGACGCCGTCTGGGGCTTCTTCCGCCCGGGCGAGACCTTCCAGCGGCTGACGCTGCAGGAGATCGGCCGGCTGACTGGTACGGCCACTGCGAGCTACAACCCGGCACCCTGGCTCACCACCCGCGCCACGCTGGGTATCGACCGGACCGAGCAGGCCGACCAGCAGCTGCAGCGGTTCGGGGAAGGCCCCGACTTCGGCACCCAGCGTCAGGGATTCGCCGGCGAGTCGCGCTTCAACTGGTCGATCTACACCGCGGATGCTGGCGGCACCGCCAGCTTCGACCTGAACGACCGGATCACCTCCAAGACCTCGGCCGGGTTCCAGTACTCCGAGAACAACCTGCACGGCGTCAACGCCAACGGTGACATCCTGCCCCCCGGCAGCGTGACCGTGACGTCTACCTCCGTCAAGCGGGTGGCCGAGCAGACCAATATCACCAAGTCGGCCGGGGCCTATGTCGAGCAGGTGTTCGGACTGGACGACCGGCTCTTCGTGACCGGGTCGGTGCGGTTCGACCGCAACTCGAGCACCGGCGTCGAGGCGCGGACCATCGTCTATCCCAAGGCGGCGGTGAGCTGGCTGACCCCGTACTTCGACGCGGGCACCATCAGTTCGCTGCGGCTGCGAGGGTCATTCGGCCAGGCCGGCCAGCAGCCGGTGGGGCCGCAGGCCCTCCAGACCTTCGCGGCCACCCAGGCGATCATCGATGGCGTGGTCGAGCCCGGTACCGTCCTGAACAACTTCGGCGACGTGAACCTCAAGGCCGAGCGCTCCACCGAGTTCGAGGCCGGGTTCGATCTCGGCATGTTCGACGGCCGGTTGGCATTCGAGCTGACCGGGTTCAGCAAGACCACCCGCGATGCGCTGGTGAACGTCACCACGCCGCCCTCCTCGGGGAACCCGAACGGGCAGTTCCGCAATGTCGGCAAGGTGCGGAACGAGGGACTGGAGCTGGTGGTGCAGGCCCAGGCGGTGAACCGGCCGAGCCTGACCCTGGACTTCACCCTTTCCGGCTCGCTCGCCCGGAACCAGCTGCTCGAGCTGCCGCCCAATGTTCCGGTGATCATCGTGAACACCAACGGCGCGCAGCAGCACCGGCCCTGCGACGACGACCGCTGCTACCCGCTGGGTGGCTACTGGGAGCGCCGGTACTCGTTCAACGATGCGAACGGCGACGGCATCATCGTGCCCGACGAGGTAACGGTGGACGCGCAGCAGAGCTTCATCGGCCCGTCCCAGCCGACGCGGGAGGTGGCCCTCAACACGTCGATCGGGCTGTTCAGCAACCGGGTCCAGCTCTCGACCACGCTGGATTATCACGGCGGTCACTACCAGTGGAACCTGCAGAACAGCTTCCGCTGCCAGTCGACGTTCAACTGTCCCGAGCTGTATCTGGCGAGCACCTCGCTGGAAGACCAGGCCCGAGTCGTGGCCCTGGTAGGGAAGGGGTCGCTCAACACCCCGTTCGGGTACATCGAGAAGGCGGATTACCTGCGGTGGCGGGAGGCGTCGATCACCTACACCGCTCCCCAGAGCTGGGCGTCGTTCGTCCGGGCCGAGCGGCTGAGCCTCACGCTCACCGGCCGCAACCTGGCCCTCTTTACCGGGTACAACGGGCCTGACCCCGAGGTGAATGGGCAGGGTGACAACGCGGTCAACGGGTTTGCGCAGCGGGATTTCCTGAGCCTGCCGCCGCAGCGGACCGTCTCGTTCCGGCTCAACCTCACATTCTGACGCCTTGGAGCGACAGGAGACAGCATGACGACGAATCTTTCCATCGGCCGGGGGAACCGGGTGAAGCGCTGGTTGAGCTTCACCCTCCTGGCGGCCGTGTTATCGGGTTGTGACGCGCTGGTGGGCTACGAGGAGCGGGACGTGCTTCCGCCCGATCAGTTGACCGGGCCGGCCGGAGCCGCGGCGATCTTCGCCGGCGCGGTCCGGGATTTCGGCGCCGCCTTCGCTGGTAACGGCGGGGGCATCGAAGGTCAGGTGATGACTTCGGGGATGATGGCGGACGAGTGGATTTTGGGTGATACGTTCAACACCCGGCTGGACTACGATTCCCGCAACACCCTGCTCGACAACAGCACGCTGCTGGGCGTTTTTCGGGCGCTGCAGACCGCCCGCCTGGGCGCCCATCGGGCAATCAACGCGTTGCTGGCGGCCGAGTTCACCGAGGCCGATGATGCCCGGTTCGGCCGGATGTACAACCGGATCGCCATGGTCTTTCTGATGGCGGCCCAGAACTACTGTTCGGGCATCCCGTTCAGCCGGGAAGAAAACGGCCAGATCATCGGCGGGTTGCAGCTCACCACCGCCGAGATGCTGGACAGCGCCGATTTCTATTTCGACAAGGCGCTCGCCAGCGCCGCCGGGGACGCGAACCTCAACCACGACTTTGCCCGGATGGGCAAGGCGCGGGTGTTGCTCCATCGCGGACCGGCCAGCTTTGCGCAGGCCGCCGCCCTGGTGGCGGGCGTGGCGACGTCTCTCCGGGTGATCAACGAGCACTCGACGGCCAATAACATCAACGAGAACGGCATCTTCGTCTTCAACACCCAGAACCGGCGCTGGGTTCTGGCCCACAACGAGGGTACCAACGGGCTGCCCTTCCGGGGGGCGGGAGCCGGAACCGACCCGGCCCAGGCCGACCCGCGGGTTCCGTGGGTCCAGCGGGCGGCGCCTAACGACGTGGCGTTCGATGGTGAACTGCCCATGTACGATCTGCGGACGTACACCGCGCGGGATAACCCCTCGGTCATCTTCAAGGGTGAGGAAGCCCGGCTGATCGAGGCCGAGGCGGCGCTCCAGGGCGGGGACGTCGCGACCTTCCTGGCGCGGCTCAATGCCCTTCGCGCCGGCGTGACCGGCTTGGCGCCGCTGGCCGATCCCGGCACCGCGGCGGGGCGGGTGGATCTGCTGTTCCGGGAGCGGGCTTTCTGGACCTTCGCCACTTCCACTCGACTGGGCGACATGCGGCGCCTGATCCGGCAATACGGACGGGCCGCCAATACGGTCTTCCCGATTGGCACCTATCACCGGGGCGGCAACTACGGTCCTGATGTGAACTTCCCGGTCCCGGACCAGGAGCGGCAGAACCCCAACTACTCTGACGGGATCGCCTGCCTGGATCGCAACGCATGAGACCCGGACTCAGGGCTGAGGACTAAGGGTCAAGCCCACCCCCAGCCAGTTAGTATGGCAGGAACGGGAGGCCGGCAACGGCCTCCCGCTTTCTTTCGTAAGGACTTAGGACTTTGGACTTAGGACTTAGGACTTAGGGCTTAGGACTAAGTGGCTCCACGCCCCCAGCATGCCTGACGTTCGCACTTTGTGACATAGAGTACTTGACACTCCACGGCACTTGGCCTATACTCATCTATATGACGCGGCCCCTGCGGGTGTCTTCACCGGATCCGGAGCCCCTCCACCGCCGGGCGGCGGAGGACCTCTCATTCATCCGCGCCACCATGGCGCGGGCTACGCCGCTCACTGCCGTCCCCGGCTGGGGCGGGGTGGCAATGGGTGTCTCGGCCCTGCTGGCCGCCGCGCTGGCGTCCCGCCAGACCGATCCAGCCGAGTGGCTGTCGGTCTGGCTGGGCGAAGCGATCCTGGCACTCAGCATCGGCGGGTTCAGCTTCGTCCGGAAGGCCACCCGCACGGGACAGTTGGGGCTGTCCTCTGCCGGCAGACAGTTCGCCGGCAACTTCACCCCTCCCATTGTGGCCGGAGCTCTGCTGACCCCGGTGCTGTATCAGGCGGGCCTGGTTGAGCTCCTGCCCGGCGTGTGGCTCCTGCTGTACGGAACGGCCGTTACCACCGCGGGCGCGTTCTCGATCCGGATCGTCCCCATCATGGGGATCTGTCTGATGGTGGTTGGCGGTCTGTCGCTCTTCCTGTCCCAGGGTCGCGGCGACCTGTTCATGGCCCTGGGATTCGGTGCGATCCAGATCGCATTCGGACTGGTGATTGCAAGGAGGTATGGTGGCTGATCGTTCCGCGGCACGCCGGGCCCGCCCCGACGAATCGCATCCGCGACCCCGGCTCAAGGCCACGCCGGGCCAGGATGCAGCTACATCCTCGCTCGATCTCGACCGGCTGATTCACGAGCGGGTCCGGCTGGCGATCGTCAGTGCGCTGGCGGTGAGTCCGTCGCTCACCTTCAATGAGCTGAAGCAGATCCTGGGCACCACCGACGGAAACCTCAGTGTCCATGCCCGGAAACTCGAGGAAGCCGGCTACCTGACCGTCACCAAGTCGTTTGCCGGGCGGGTTCCGCGGACGGAATACGCCCTGACTCCGGCCGGTCGCGAAGCGCTGGAGCGGTATGTCGCGCATATGGAAGACCTGATTCGCATGATGAAAGGGAATGAACGGTGAGCGGGTTGCACGTAGCCGTCATCATGGATGGCAATGGCCGCTGGGCCCGGGCGCAAGGGCTCCAGCGGGTGGCCGGACACCGGGAAGGCGCGCGGGCGGTCCGCCGGGTGGTGGAGGCCGCACCCCGGTTCGGCATCCGGACCCTGACGCTGTACGCCTTCTCGTCCGACAACTGGCGGCGGCCAGGGGAAGAGGTCAGCTGGTTGATGCGGCTGTTCCGCTCCCATCTCCGCTCGGAGCGTCGTTCGCTCGCGGAGAACGGGGTCCGACTCAACGTGATCGGCCGGCGCGACCGGCTACCCCAGGAGCTGCGGCGCGAGATCGAAGCCGCCGAGCGCGCCACCACGGATGGAGACCGGCTCTGGCTCCGGGTGGCGGTTGACTACTCGGCGCGCGATGCCATCGTTCGGGCGGCCCAGTTGGCCGGCCCCGAGATCGACCGGGACCGCTTCGAGCGGCTGGTGACCCTGGTTGATAATTCGCCTCCAGTGGAGCCGGTAGATCTGTTGATCCGCTCGGGCGGCGAGCGGCGGCTGAGCGATTTCCTGCTCTGGGAATGCGCCTATGCCGAGCTGCATTTTACGCCGCGGCTGTGGCCCGATTTCAGCGCGGAAGACCTGGAAACGGCCGTACGCGACTTCCACCAGCGGGATCGCCGCTTCGGGGGCCTGCCGGAACCGAGAGCCGGAGCCGCCTGAACATCGGAAACGACCGTCATCCTCTGCATACCTGAACCGCAACATGTCAGCCCGTCGAGTCATCCCGATCGTCCTGGCCGTCGTGGCCGGGCTGTACGCTGCCGCGCTGCTGGTCGTCTCGCTCACCAGCCGGACGGTTGTGCTGCCGAAAGGTGAGCCGCTCAGGTTCTGTGGGGTCTACCTCGATTGCCACCTGACTGCTGTCGCCCGGGGCCTCGAAGTCCAGCCGGGGCCTCAGGGAGGGCTGCGCTACCGGGTGATTGTCCGATTTTCCAGCGATGCGAAGGAGGCCATGCTCCCGATCCGGAATCTCCAGGCGGTCCTGCTGGCCCCCGGCGGGGTGCGGCTGGAGCCGGTCGCTACTCCGCGCTACCTGGAGATCGCCGCCGGCCAGTCGCTGGAAGTGGACTTCGTGTTCAACTCGCTGGACCCCATTGTGGACCCGGTGCTCCAGCTCACCCAGGGCGACCGGATGACTCGCCTGGCGGAGAAAGTACTGATCGGCGACCCGGACAGCTTCCTGCACAAGCCGGTTCTGCTGGCGCTCCGCTGACGCTTCTCGAGTCGCGAGTCGCGAGTCGCTAGTGGACTGCAGCAGCAGGCGCTACCTGGGCCCGCCCCGGCGAAGAGCTAGGCCAGCAGCTCACCCCGAAGAACGGTGACCGCCTGTCCGCCTAACAGTACCCGGTCTCCTTTCACCTCCACCCGTACGGTCCCCCCGCGCGACGAAGCCTGGTAACCGGTCATCCGGGTCTTGCCCAGCCGCTCTGACCAGAACGGCGCGAGCGCGCAGTGGGCCGAACCGGTGACCGGGTCTTCCGGGACGCCGACCGCGGGCGCGAAGAACCGGGAGATGAAATCCTGGTCCGGCTGATCGCCCGGGGCCGTCACCACCACGCCCCGGGCGGGAATCCCGGCCAGCCGATCGAGACGCGGCGTCACCCGCCGGACCGCCTCGGCTGACTCCAATTCGACGAAGACATCGAAGACACTGCGCCCGAGCCACCGCGGCGTTGCGCCGAGCGCGTCCTCGAGCCCTGCGATCGAGCCGGAGGAGTGGGGCGGAATGGCCGGGAAGTCGAGGACGATCCACTCGCCGTCGCGGGCGGCGGTCAGCAGTCCGCTTCGAGTGTGGAACCGAGCAGGTTCCCCGTCGGGCAGGCGGCCACTCTCCCAGAGATACCGAGCGCTGGCCAAAGTCGCGTGGCCGCAGAGATCGACCTCCACGGCGGGCGTGAACCAGCGAAGCCCGAATCCGTCATCCCGTCTGGTGAGAAAGGCGGTTTCGGCCAGGTTCATCTCCGCCGCCACCGCCTGCTGCCACTCGGCGTCCCGTTCCTGCTCCAGCCAGCACACCGCGGCCGGGTTGCCGCGGAAGGGCCGGTCGGTGAATGCATCAATTTGCCAGATGTCCATTGTTCGGTTCCTGCAGGTTTTGCTATCCGCTATCGGCTGTCAGCTGTCAGCTGTCAGCAATAAGTCAATAGAGAGCTGCTAACTCAGATGGACGGCTCACGGCTTATGGCCGTTGGTGTCTCCTCCGCGTAGTGGCATGCGGCCAGCCGTCCATCCACTTCCCTGAGCGGGGGGATCTCCTGGACA
>DASTEX010000626.1:0-2850 GCA_035709185.1 Gemmatimonadales bacterium | reverse complement strand
ACGGCCGCGGGACGGAAGCAACTGGCGCGGGAAGCCCGCGAATGGCACAAGACCGCCGACCTCATCGCCGCCTTCCTCGCGCCCCGACGGGAGGCACCATGAGATACCTGCGCCTGGTGCTGGCGCGCCTGGCCGGTCTCTTCGCCGGACACCGGGCCGATGACGAACTCCAGGAAGAGCTGCTGGCCCATCTGGAGATGGAGACCGCGGAGAACATTCGAAGAGGTCTGCCGCCGGACGAGGCCCGCCGGCAGGCGCTGCTGGCCGCCGGAGGCCTGACCCAGGCGGCCGAGGCGGTCCGGGACCAGCGCGGAATGCCGGGGATCGAAGGTGGGGCCACGGATCTCAGGTATGCGCTTCGCTCGCTGCGACACAGCCCGGCATTCAGCCTAGTGGTCGTGCTGACCCTGGCCCTCGGCATGGGGGCCAACACCGCGATCTTCAGCGTGGTCCGGGCGGTACTTCTCAAACCGCTGCCCCATCGCGAGGGCGAGCGACTGGTCTATCTGCGGCACTCGGCCGATGGGCCCGGGGGGGCAAACCTGGCCTTCTCGGTTCCCGAAGTCCGCGACTTTCGCACCGGAGTGCCTTCACTTGGCGGTATCGCGGAATACTCGTCCTGGAACGGCGTGCTTCAGGGCGACGAGGGCGCCGTTCGTATCCGGACCGGGCTTGTCACCGGCAACTACTTCGAGGTCATGGGGCTGGTGCCGGTGCTCGGCCGGCTGACCCAGCCGGCGGACGATGGACCCGGCGTCCCTCCCGTGATGGTCCTGACCCATGAATACTGGATCAAGCGGTTCGGGGGCGATTCCGGCATCGTGGGCCGGCAGCTCCGGCTGGACGGCAAGTCGGTGACCGTCATCGGGGTCCTGCAACCGGCCCCGTTCTTCCCGGACCGGGTCGATGCGCTCCTCAACATGGTGAACAGTGAGCACCACCTGAGCGCCACGATGGTGGAGGGCCGCACCCACCGGATGACCGAGATGGTGGCCCGGCTGGCCCCGGGCGCCACGCTGGAGCGGGTCAGGGCCGAGGTGGCGGCGGTCTATGCCCGGATGCAGGATCAGTTCAGCGACGCCTACGATCCTGGTTCCCACTACCGGGTTGCGGTCATTCCCTTCCGGGAGGTGCTGGGCGAGCGGGCGCGGCTGACGCTGTGGCTGCTGATGGGAGCAGCCGGGTTTGTGCTGATCATCTCGGCCGCGAATGTCGCCAACCTCACTCTGATGCGCGGAGTCCGGCGGGAGCAGGAGCTGGTAGTGCGCGCAGCGCTCGGCGCCGGGAGGGCGCGGCTACGGCAATTGCTGCTGGCCGAAAACCTGGTGCTGACGTTTCTGGGGGCGCTCCTGGGTGGGGCCATCGCGATCGGCGGCGTCCGGCTGCTGACGTCGTTCACCGCTCGCTATTCACCCCGGGCGGCTGAGATCCGGCTGGATGCCGTCGTGCTGGGCTTCACCCTCACGCTGGCGGTCATCCTTGCTCTGTTGCTCGCATTCCTGGCCTCGCTGCCCCGGGAAGGGACCTTCGCCTCCTGGATCTCGGCCGGCATGCGCCGGATCAGCGGGTCCCTCGGGAAGCAGCGGGTTCAGCGGGGCCTGGTGGTAGTGCAGGTGGCCGTCTCGGTGGTACTGCTCGCCGGCGCCGGCTTGCTCACCCGCACCTTGATCCGTCTCTCCGATGTGCCGACCGGGCTCCGGACCGAAGAGCTGCTCACCCTGCAGCTCTCGCTGCTTACTCCCACCCAGCTCCTGACCGATCCTGCGGCCGACGCACGGGCCAAGGTGCGATACGAGGAGATTCGACGGGAGATCGCGGCCCTGCCCGGCGTCATTGAGGCGGGCCTGGGATCTCCGGTTCCGCTCCGGAGCTCGGATGTGCGGTTCGACGTCAAGGCCGAGGGAAGGACGCTCGCCGTGGGTGAGGCGATGCCCCGCGCCGAACTGCGGACGGCCGGTCCCGAGTTTTTCCGGGCCTCCGGCATTCCGCTGGTTCGCGGCCGGGAGTTTCTCCCCACCGACCAGGCCGGCTCGGCCCCGGTGGTGATTCTCAACCAGACGCTGGCGGACCGGTTCTTCCCCGGAGGCGACCCGGTCGGGAAACGGATCGCGTGGACCGGTGACGTACTTCGTTTCACCCCGATCAGCAGCGATTGGCGGACGGTGGTCGGCGTCGTCGCCACCATCCGGGATGGAGGTCTCGACGCAGAGCCGCGTCCGGTCGTATTCATGCCGTTTGCGCAGATGCCGGCGATCGGGGGAGGGCTGGTGGTTCGGGCCGATACCAACGCGGCGGCCCTGATTCCCGGCGTGACCCGGATTGTCCGCCGGCTGGCGCCGACGGCACCGATCGAGAACCTGATGACGGTGGCGCAGTTCAAGAGTCAGAGCGTCTCGCCCCGGCGCCTCAATGCCATACTGATCTCCGCTTTCGGGCTGCTGGCGCTGGTCATAGCGGCCGTTGGCATCGCCGGTGTGCTGGCGTTCTCGGTGAGCACGCGAACCAACGAGATCGGCATCCGCATGAGCCTCGGAGCCGATCGAGGCCGGGTCCAGCGAATGATCCTGCGGGAGGGAGGCGCATTGCTGTCGATCGGCCTGGCTCTGGGCGTGGCCGGCGCCTTCCTCGCCACCCGGACCATCGAGGGGCTGCTCTTCGGGGTCGCCCCGCATGACCCGGCCACGTTTGTGGCGGTGGTGGCGGTGATGGGAGCGATCGGCGTCGTCGCCTGCTGGATCCCGGCGCTGCGGGCGGCGCGGATCGACCCGGCCATTACGATGCGGTCGACCTGAAGCCGCAACCTTTTCGCTTCTCCAAGCGTCTTACCGTAGTAACTTGGAGGAGCCCGCC
>DASTEX010000625.1:0-4717 GCA_035709185.1 Gemmatimonadales bacterium | reverse complement strand
GACCGGCGCCGAGATTGGCGATCCGGTAGCGCGTCCCCGGCGGAAGGTAGATCCAGCTGCCGGCATCGCGAAGCTCGGTTGCCGCGGGCCGCTCGCCATCGACCCTCACCGTTCCCGCTTCCGGCTGAACCAGGACCGTGGGCAACCCGGCATCGTACCACTCCGACACCTCCCCCGCGGAAAGCACCAGCCGTGACACCCGGAACCAGGGCGATTCCCGCTCGAGGAGGCCGGGGAGCTTCGAGTCCGGTTCTGCGCGAGCGGAGTCCTTCGGAGCACGGGCGTTGGTCACGGCGATCAGCCGGAAGAGCCGGGTTCCCACGTTCTTCACCCGGTGGGTGACCGGCCTGGCGGCGTAGCGGGTGATTTCGTCGGTCGCGTCCATCCGGAACCGCGAGGCGTCGGTCGACTTCACCCCGCTCCATTCGCCCCCCAGGATCTGACTGTCGGTGGGCGAGATCGAGACCGGCACATAGAGGATCGCGCTGTCGTGGGTGTGGTACAGTGTGGTATCGCCCGGCGGGATCCGGACGTCGAAGACGCGGACCGCTCCCTCCTGCAGCACCAGCCGATGTCTCGGCTCCTGTTCGATGGTAACCACTCGGGGCTCGACCATGGTGGTTGATTCTGGGGCCTTCCCTCGGCGAGGGTGATCCGGCGCGGGTGAGGGGAAGTTAGCAAGTGGCACCCATGCGGACGCCGGCCGTGCCGATCCGCGACCACGCCACGTCCCCTCAGGCAGAGGACATCGAAGGGAGATCCATGCCGGATGCGGATGATCAGGAACGGGCGGCGCAAGTCGCGAGGAGCCGCCTGGCGACACTCGGGATTCACCTGACCGGAAGGGAAAGCCCCGACGAGCTGGCCGAGCTGCAGGACGCGGTCGAACGGTTCGAGGAGGCGATCGAGCGGCGGGGCGGCGACCTGATGGTGTACGAAGGAGTGCCCGGCAAACCGGTGCAGCCGGACGACCCACAGTTCGCCATGCCCAGGCGCCAGGCCGGCGAGTCGGTGGCCAGCTATATCCAACGGCTCGAGCGAACCACAGCCGAAGTCCGGCGGCATCGCTCGATCGAGTCGGCGGGTGAGGAATCAGCGGGCGGTTGAATTCACTCCAAACGGGCTCACACCGCCAGAAGCGGAACGCCGTAGGGCTGCATCAGCGGATCCCGGGTGGCCAGCATCAGCCCGTGCGCCACCGCCTGGGCGATCAGCACCCGGTCGAACGGATCCGAATGATGCCAGGGCAGGTGAGCGGAGGCGCGGGCCTCGGACGATGTCACGGGCAGCTGCAGGAACCCGGTGGCCTCCGCCGCGTCCAGCCATCCGGCCGGCAGGGTGAGCTTGCCTCGCGCGGCCTTGAGCTCCAGCTCCCACGCGGAGGCAGCACTGTAGAACACTGCCCGCCGGGGATCGCGAATCGCCTCGGCCGCCTCTGGTTTCAGCCGATCGGGGGCGTGCAGGGCCCAGAGCAGTGCATGGGAGTCGAGGAGGAGGTTCACTTGCGCCGGCGGCGTTCCGCCACCTTCCCCTTGGGCTCGGCCTCTCCCTCCGGGCCATAAAAGAGCGCCTCGAGTTCGGCGTCAGGCCCCCACCAGTCAGTCGTTTCCTTGACAGTTCCCGCCAGAGCCCCGAGCACCCGGGGAACCCCAGGCTGGGCCAGAGGCACCAGGCGCGCCATGGGCTTGCCCGCCTTGGCGATGATGATCTCTTCGCCGACGGCGGCGGCCTCCACCAGCCGGGAAAGGTGGGTCTTGGCGTAGTGGATATTGACTGTTCTCACGGACTAAGCTTAGTCCAGTCCGAATGGGACTGTCAAGCCAGCCCGGTCGCGTTGCTGCTCGCGGCTCCGATCAGCGTCTCGCGGATCGACGCCTAACGTATCACGGGTTCGGCACCGTGATCGGCGTGGCGATGAACGGCGCGGTGCGCCCGGTGTTGGCCACCCGGATCCGCCCGCTGATGACCCCGGCGTCGTTGATCCCCCGGGCCGACCAGATCGTGTCGTTGGTCGGCTCGGCCAGCAGGTCCTGCAGGATGTGGCGCTCGCCGTCGACCCATAACAGGCCGCGGCAGATGTCGCCGCAGGAGACCCCCACGATCTGACCCCGGGCGTGGATGCCGAGCGCCTGGCTCGAGAGATGTCCCTCGATCCGGCCCAGGTCCCGGATGCCGGTCTTCGCGTTCCAGTAGAAGGCCCGGAGGCTGTCGCCGTCGAAGTTCCCGCCCGGCGGGTTGCCGAATCCGACCACCTCGCCCCGATCGTTGAGGGCCATGGGCGTGTGCCAGTACTCCCCGCCAAGGTTGGGGAGCCGGACCGGGTTGCCCTGCTGGTCTCACAGTACCGCGTCGATCGCGCTCTTCCGGCCGACGGCCTGATCGCATTCACCCGAGATGCCGACCGCCTCGCCCCGCTCGTTGATCGCGGTCGCGGCCGAGGCGGAGTGGCCCGGCAGCGGCTGGAGCGGGCGCCGGGTGCCCTTCCGCGGCTCCCACAGCACCGCCTGAATCCGAGCTTCTGCACCCCGGTGCAGGATCCGTCGAACTCGGCCGTCTCGGCCCAACCCACCGCCTGCCCCCGGTTGTTGAGATCGGCCCCGAAGCCGTTGGTGCCGCCCAGCGTGGGCAGCTGCGTGATCACGCCGTTGTCCCACAAGAAGGCATGGCAGATGTTCCCCGCGCCGGACAGGAAGGCCGAGCAGCTCCAGAACTCGCCTAACGAGTCGGCCACGCCGATGTGGGAAATGCCGACCACCTGCCCCGAGTCGTTGACCCCCGGGCCACACCAGCATGCTGTGCAGGCCGCCCGGCAGCGTGCCCACGTCGGTGCGGACTCCGTTGGCCCAGACGGCCCCGTGGCGGTGCCCGGTCGCGACGCCGTGGAAGCCCGAGACCAGGCCGCTGTTGTTGATGCCGGCGCCCTGGCTCAGCCCGCCGGCTTCGGGTTCGAGGATGGTGAGGCGGTACCGGACCTCGGCTCCCGACTGCGTCAGCGGTGGATCCGGCCGCGTGGGTTCGGCGTCGGCGGCGCAGCCGGCGGCCGCGCTCGCCAGCAGAAAGCGAAACAGGTGTCGCATGGGACTTCCCCTCCCGTGATGGATGCAGGCGCGAGCAACGATCCGTGGCTCGCGAAAGACCTCACGTTAGGGTGAACCGGCGGATCGGGCGCGCCGGATCCGGCCCCGGAATCCGACCGCGGGATTACGGTCCGAAACCGGCGAAAGGGAGGCTCGGTTGTTGTTAGGCTGGAAGGATTCGCCGGTGACGTTGCGAACTTCGGTGGGGCCGCGCGGCCCGTCCCGGCACGAGGTGCGGCACCCTCCGGGAGTGCTTCGTTTCGAGGGAATTTGCTCGCGGGTCAGATTGACTCATGCTGCCCGAAACCAGCGCCCCCTCGGGTCCGCACCTGCGCGCCGGTCGCGGCCGCGCGTCTTATCTCGATCCGCCCGCAGCTGGTGAGCGGCTGCTGGGCCGACGCGAACGCTTTGTACGCGGGAGCATGAGTCCGGCTTCCCTTGAGCGAATTCCCCGCGGACAGTGCGGTCCCGGAGGCATCCGCAGCCGCTCACCCCGACAGGCTTGACCGCCGCCGGCGCGCGCCGCATGCTCTGGACGACTCTGACTGGAGAGTCTGATGGATGGGTGGCTGGTGTGGGTACTGCCGATCGGTCTCTTCTGGCCCATAGCGGCGCTCTACCTCGGCGGCATGTTCGAGGTGAAGGGGGCTAGTCCGCTCCGTGAGCTCATCGGCCTGGCGCTCAGTTTCGTTCTGGCCCTGGCGGTGTGGTGGGGACTCACGAAGGCGCTGGCCCCGATCGGTCCGGTCATGGGAGCCATCGTGTTTCCGACCGGCCTGATGCTGGCCGCATTGCCGGTCATCCTGCTGATCGGGTATCGCCTGGCTGCACTCAGGCTGGTGCGATCGACCGCGCATTGATCGGGAGTGAGCCGCCGGGGCTGGACCTAGGCGGGCCTCTCAGGAAGACGACCAGGGCTGCGATGCTCCGGCTCCGGCCTGGCGCGTGCCGTCAGCGCCTGGTCTCCAGGTCCTTCCCGGTACCGAGCAGTTCCCGATCCTCTCCTTTCCGGGCGAGCGCCAGGGAACCGCAGGCTGACACCGCACCCAGCAGCGCCAGCGGGACGACGATCAGGCCGCCAAGCCCGAACAGGACAACGCCGAGCCCGCCCAGCGCGGCGCCGGCCGCGGCGCCCCAGATGCCGAATCGGGGAAGCGACAGCTCATCGAACCGGCGCCGGCGTTCCGCGACCGCGAGCACCACGGAGAAGAGGACGCCGGCGAAGAAACCGGGGATGCCGAGCACCATGGGCCAGATGTCGGCGATGCGTCCGCGGGGATCGACGATCACTTCCATCACCGCTCCGCCGCCCAGCCCCCATGCGAGCGCCCAGGTCAGTCCGACCACGAAGGCGCCGCGGATCCGCCTGAGCCATTGCCTCATCATCTCTCTCGATTCTTACCAGGCCGGGATGCCGACAATCAACGCCTCGGGGTTGCCCAGCGCACCAGTGCCAGCCGCTCTATTCCATCCGGGTCGGACAGCACCGAAATGATCCAGGATGCCTCGACGCTCAGGATGCGCCCGCCCGGCGGCAATGATACCCGGGCGCGCACGGCTCCGGCCGGGCTCAGGATCAGGTAAGGAACTCGGTCCCCCGGCCGCGCCTCGAACAGACGGACCCATAGCTCACCGTCCCG
>DASTEX010000624.1:0-4208 GCA_035709185.1 Gemmatimonadales bacterium | reverse complement strand
CAGCAGCACCAGATCGGTCTTCCATTCCTCCAGCAGCCGGACGGTTTCGCGGTCGTACTCGGCCCGGGCCGTGAGATCCGAGCACTGGCGGGCCCGGGCAGCGCCCCAGGCCGCCAGGTCGCGGGTCACCCAGGGGAGCCCCGCGCGCATGGCGGCCTCGCGGCCGGCCCAGGACCCGCTGCTGGCCATGACCCCAGCCAGGTCCCATTCCTCTCCCCGGTCGGGAGCGGCGAGGAGCTGGTCGAGCCCGGGGGACCGAAGCGTCGTGAGGACCGAGACCCGGAGCGGTGCGGTCAGCATATGCGGGGCAGCGGTTCGCCTTCCGGTTCGGCCAGGAGCCGGCGGCCCAGTCCGGTATCCTGCACCACCCGGCCGGGGTGTT
Organism: Gemmatimonadales bacterium; assembly: GCA_035709185.1. Classification (GTDB taxonomy): domain Bacteria; phylum Gemmatimonadota; class Gemmatimonadetes; order Gemmatimonadales; family GWC2-71-9; genus SZUA-320. The sequence goes on along the minus strand of DASTEX010000624.1, from coordinate 3,826 downwards.
CCGCCAGGCACTCCCCGATCACCGCGGCGTTGGCGCCGAGCGGATGCGACCGGAGCGCGCCCAGCACGGCATCGAGCGCGTCGGGCCGGACGCCTAACAGCGCCTTCCCCTCGTTCGCGATGTGGAGCGGATCCAGGCCCAGCATCTCGGCCACCGAGCGGACCGGCTGGGTAACCGGAATCTCCGGTTCGTGGATGACAATGCTGACGTTGCTCTTGGAGGCCATCTCGTGGAGCGCGCTGGCCACTCCCCCCCGGGTAGGGTCCTTCATGGCAGTGACGCCGCCGGGGAACGCCGCCAGGGCCGCGGCAATGAGACCGTTGATGGGAGCCACATCCGACACCAGGTCGGCATCGAGTCCCAGATTGTGCCGCCGCGCCATGAGGGCCATGCCGTGGTCGCCCACCGTCCCGGTCACGATCAGCCGGTCGCCCGGGCGGAGCCCCGCGTCGGGCACTACCCGGTCCACCAGGGCCACCCCGGTGGTGTTGATCACTACGCCGTCGATCTCTCCCCGGCCCATGACCTTGGTGTCGCCCGTCAGGATGGTGATGCCAGCCTCGCGGCAGGTTTCCAGCATGGACCGCTGAATCCGCTCCAGGTCGGCCCGCCGGAACCCCTCCTCGATGATGACCGCACAGGTGAGACCCAGCGGCTCGGTGGCGCCCATCATGGCCAGATCGTTCACCGTGCCGGCCACGGCCAGCCGGCCGATGTCGCCGCCCGGGAAAAAGATCGGATGAATCACGTGGGAATCGGTGGTGACCACCAGCCAGCGATTCCCCACCCGGAGGGCGGCGCCATCATCCATCGCCGCGAGGCCGATGCCTTCCACCGGCAGATCCACGAATCCGGCGGTCAGGGTCTCCTCGATCAGCCGCCGCATGGCCCGGCCGCCCGCCCCATGCTTGAGGGTGACGATCTCCTCGCGGGCCGTGAGGACATTCAGAGTGGTACTCATAGATCGGGATGTCCCCCGTACTGGTGCCAGATCCGGCAGGTACCCTCGCTGCTCACCATGCACGCCCCCACCGGATTCTCGGGCAGGCACTCCTTGCCGAACAGCGGACAGGACGACGGCGACGAGATTCCCGCCATGATGTCGCCGCAGATGCAGACCTGGGTGAGCCGGGACGGCGCGTGGGTCCAGAGCCGGCGCAGGTCGATGGCGAAGCGCTGCCGGGCGTCCAGGTGCCGGAACTCGTCGCGGAGCCGGAGATTGCCGTTAGGCACGTGCGCGATCCCCCGCCACACGCCGCCGGTAGCGCGGAACACCCGCCACAGCTGGCGCTGCGCGTTCCGGTTGCCTTCGGGCGTCACACAGCGGGGAAACATGTTCGCCACCGCCGGCGTGCCGTCCCGGATCAGCTCCACCAGTTTCACCAGGCCGGCCAGAATGTCGAGCGGCTCGAACCCGGCAACGACCACCGGCAGCCGGTGCTTCTCGACGAAGCGCTCGAAGATGGCCGAGCCGGTAATGGCCGCGGCGTGGCCGGCGGCGAGGAAGCCCTCCACCCGGGTTTCCGGCATCTCGGCCACGATTTCCATCACCGGCGGGATGTACTTGTGAGCCGAGAGGATCGTGAGGTTGGGCGGGGGCTGATCGAGCACGATGGCCGCGGTGGCGACTGCGGTGGTCTCGAACCCGCTGGCGAAGAACACCACTTCTTCGGTGGTGTCGCGGGCCAGTTCCACCGCCTGCACCGCGCTGTACACCACTTCCACCCGGGCGCCGGCCGCCTGCACATCGGCCAGCGAACCCGCGGTCCCCGGCACTCTCAGCATGTCGCCGTAGGTGGCGATGATCTTCCCGTCCTGGGCCAGCACCACTGCCTCATCGACCTCGGGGACGTCGGTCACGCAGACGGGACAGCCGGGCCCCATGATCACGTTCAGCCGCCGCGGCAGGATGCTCCGGAGTCCGAACTTGGCGATGGACTGTTCGTGGCTCCCGCAGACGTGCATGACGGAGATGCGCTCCCGGCCGATGGCGTCGCACACGTGCCCCAGCGCCGCGCTCAGGGCGCGGGCCTTGGCGGGGTCGCGGAACCGGAGCTGACTGGCGCCGCCCAGGGCAATGGTGTCAGTCATGGGGCCCGCCGGTCGCTTCGATTTCCCCCCGCACATCGGCCGCCATCATGTCCTCGGCCTCCGCCTCCCGCAGGAGCTGCTCGTAGAGGGCCAGGGTTTCCCCGATCTCGTGGGCCGGGATTTTTCGTATGGCGAACCCCACGTGGTTCAGGATGTAATCGCCCGGGACGACCGGCTCATCGATCACATCCAGCCGGGTTTCCCGCCGGGCTCCCCAGAAATCCACGATGGCCGTTACGCCCTTGACTTCCACCACTCGACCCGGAACGCCGAGGCACATATGCGGAACCTCCACCAAGAAAGTGCTGAGGACTTGGGACTTAGGACTTAGTCCTCCTCCACCCACCCACCGAATGAAGCGAGCCGGACAACCCCAGCGGGGCGGGGCGGACTTAGTCCTAAGTCCTAAGTCCTAAGTCCTAAGTCCTAAGCCCTTGAGTCAGTCATAAGTCCTTGGATTAGCCTCGCAGCGGCCACCGCCGCCTGCCCATAACTGATCGCCCCGTCATTGGGGCCCAGTCGGCGGGGAAACAGCACCGTGAGCCCGGCCCGGGTCAGGCCTTCCCGGATCAGGGTGGTCAGCCGCGCGTTCTGGAACGTACCGCCGCCCAGGGCCACGGTGTCGACCCCGCCCAGAGCGGCGGCCCAGCGCGCCACCCGGACGGCCGCGGCCGCCACGCTGGCGTGGAAATCGGCCGCGAGCTGGCTCTGGGCCGTGCCCCGGTTGCGCATCTCTCCCAGCGCGCCTAACAACGGGAGGGGATCGAGCTCCCACCCCCCGCCGGTTTCCCGCACCGGGAACGGCAGCAGCCGGCCGGCCGGCTGGCGTCCCGCCAGCGCCTCCAGCTCCATCGCCGCCTGGCCTTCGTACTGCGCCACGAACCGCGCCCCGATCACGGCGGCGGCGGCGTCGAACAGGCGCCCCATGGATGACGCCAGCGGCGCGTTGATCATCCGAATCACCTGGGTTCTCGCCAGCTCGAGCTCTACCGGCGGTATCCCGCCGAAGGCGTTCCGGAACGCCTCGATCCGCTCGGGCTCGAGCGACAGGTAGCCTAGAGCAGCCCGCCAGGGCGCCCGTGCGGCCAGGTCGCCGCCCGGCAGCGGCGCGTACCGGAGATGGGCCACGCGCTGATAGTCGCGCAGGTCGGCCAGCAGCACTTCCGCGCCCCACACGGTGCCGTCCGGTCCGTATCCGGTCCCATCGAACGCCAGTCCGACTATGGTGCCGGTCACGCCGTGCTCCGACGCGACGGCCGCGATGTGGGCGTGATGATGCTGGACCCCGATCTTCCGGAGCCGGAGCTCTTCCGCTACCCGGGTGGAGAGGTATCCCGGATGGAGGTCGTGAGCCACGACCTCGGGATCGATGTGGAACAGGCGGCGGCAGGAGGCGATCAGGTGCTGGAAGTGATCCAGCGTTTCCACGCTTTCCAGGTCGCCCACGTGGGGGGTCATAAAGGCAACCCGTCCGTGCACCAGCGTGGCCGTGTTCTTAAGATGCGGCCCCACGGCCAGCAGCGGCGCCGGGCTCCCCAGCGGCAGCTGCAGGGGGAGAGGTGCATAGCCCCGCGCCCGGCGGACCAGGATCAGGTCGGGACCGGCGGGACGAACCACCGAATCGTCGCAGCGGGTTATGATCTCCCGGTCGTGCATCAGGAACCCGTCCGCAATTCCACCCAGCCGCTGGCGCGCCTCGTCGAGCCCGGCCGCAATCGGCTCCTCCGACAGGTTG
>DASTEX010000623.1:0-3911 GCA_035709185.1 Gemmatimonadales bacterium | reverse complement strand
AAGGCGGTCGAAGATGGTCGAAGATGGTGAATCCGTTGGCGGGGGTGGGCGGCACCGCCTTCGACTGTCTTCGACCATCTCCGACCGCCTTCGACCGCCGTTCGACCGTATTGGACCGCTGGTCGACTAGTTTTCGAGTCCATGGACCGACAGACGATCCTGACCGGAATTGTCACCATCGTGGTGGGGGCAATCTCGGGCGGGGTCACCAATGCCGTCGCCATCTGGATGCTGTTCCGGCCGCACGAGCCCCGGCGGCTGCTCTTCTTCCGGTTCCATGGTGCCATCCCCAAGAACAAGCCCCGGCTGGCCCGGACCATCGGCAAGACGGTGGGCGAGCGGCTGCTCACCCCGGAGGACCTGGCCGCCCGGTTGAGCGCGCCCCAGGTCCGGACGGCCTTTGACGAGGCCCTCAACCGGGCGATCGACCAGCTGCTGGAGCAGGACCACGGCTCGCTTCGCGCCCTCCTGCCGGCCCGGGCGGCGGACGCCGTCTCCGGGATCGTTAGCGACATTGGCCCCCGCGTGGCCGAGCGGCTCGCGGCCTTCACCGAGACCCCGGCCTTCCACGACCTGGTCGCGCGCCTGCTGGAGCGGCTGCGACGCGATGTCGGCGAGCGGTCGGTGGGCGATCTGCTGACGCCGGCAACCCGGGATTCGATCGTGTCCCGGGTGGACGAGTGGCTGGGCGATGCGGCTGAAGGACACGAGCTGGAACAGACCCTCCGGGGCTGGGTCGCCCATCAGCTGGAGATCCTGGAGCAGGATCCCCGGCCGCTGGTGGACCGGCTCCCGGCCGGACTGCTGGCACCGGTGGAACAGGCGATCGACGACTATCTGCCGACGGCGATCGACCGGGTGGCCGGCCTCCTGGCCGATCCCGAGACCCGCGCCACGATTTCCTCCGCTCTTCGCAAGGCCTTCGACGGCGCCGCCCGCCAGCTGATGCTCCACGAGCGGATCCTGGCCAAGCTGGTGGTGAACGAGCAGACCTTCGACCGGTTGCTGGACGGCCTCGAACGCACCGGCTTCGAGAAGTTCGCCGCCGCTATTACAGCGCCCGCGGTCCGGAGCCGGGTGGCCGGGGCCCTGCACCAGGCATTCGTGGGCCTGCTGCGGATGCCGCTCAGTGAGCGCCTGTCGCGGCTGGGACCGGAGCGACGAACCGCCCTGATTCAGACCCTGGGTGACTGGCTGATCGCCGCGGCCCGCAGTCCCTCCACCCGCGCGTCGGTTCAGCGGGCCCTCAACCGGGGCGTCGAGGCAGCCAGCAACCGCACCTGGGGAGAAGTGCTGGCGTTCATCCCTCCGGAACGGCTGGCAGCCACGCTGGGCGAGGGCCTGCGGGGCGAAGCCGGACGGGCCTGGGTGAGTGAGATCGTGTCCAGCTCGGCCAACCGGCTGCTCGACCTGCCGATCGGCCGGCCGGTGGAATGGCTGGGCCCCCGGACGGCCGCTTCGATCCGGGAAGGCGTCGCCAACGCGGTCTGGGGCTGGGTCGAGCGTCAGGTACCGCAGGTGGTGGAGAAGCTCAACGTTCCCGACATGGTGGAGCAGAAGGTGCTGGGGTTTTCGACCCAGCGGATGGAAGAAATCGTCCGCACCGTGACGGAGCGGGAGCTGAAGCTGATCGTGCGGCTGGGGTACGTGTTAGGCGCTCTGGTCGGAGTCCTGGCCTTCCTGCTGAATCAACTCTTCACCAGTTAGCAGTTAGCAGATAGCGGTCGGCTGTGTGGCGTCGGGGGGCGATCGACCCCTGATCGGTGTGGCGAATCCGATTCCCGTAAGCGGTGTTGCTAACTGCTAACTGCTAACCGCTAACGTATCCTGGGAACCGACTTCCAGCCGCCCCATCCCTCCGGCGCATGCACCACTCTGACGCCCGGGCCTCCGCGATGGGTTACCCGGCTCACGTCGACTCGATACCCCGGCTTGACGATGTCCTGAAATCCCGCTTGCGCGTTGCGGTGGAACCGCGCCGCCTGCGGCTCGCCATCCCAGAGCGAATACCACACCAGCGCCGGACCGCCGGAGGTCTGGTACACCCGCAGCCGGTCCGCTTTCCACCCCAGGGGGGCGTCGTACGCCGCCCGCACCAGGTCGATGAAGGACGCGAGCAGCACGTGAATCTCCAGCTCGCCCAGCGTCTCTTCGATCATGACATCCGCCGAGCTGTCGGCGAACTCGATCCGGCCCGGCCGATCCGCAGGGTAGCGGTCGGGATGGAGCACCTGCTCGGTCGAAGCGGGCAGCTGCTCGAGCGAGGGCAGCGGTGACCCCCTGGTCCGCTTCCACCAGCGCATGAACTCGGCCCCGGCCAGGTAGGGAAAAATCAGACGCTCGCGCAGGATCAGGGGCGCCCGGGCGAATACGGGCATCTGCTGCTGCCCCGCGAGCACCTGCTCCCGGTACTGATTCCAGAACTCCTCGTTCTCCACGATGCCGGGGTCGCCGCTCAACATGGCGGTCGAAGCCAGGGTGGCGTGCCCCTCGAGCACCGCCTGGGCCGCGGCGGTGCGGTCACCATCACCTCCACCCACCAGGATGGAGTCGAGCGGAAGCGATTCGTGCTGCAGGGCGTGCACCAGCTCGTGGGCCAGGATCAGCCGCAGCTGGGTCGGGTCGGCTCCGTGAACCCCGTACAGGGTGCGCGATTGGGGATCGTAGTAACCGGCCACCTGCTCGCTGTAGATGGCCAGCAGCAGCGAATCGAGATTCAGGGTGTCGGGCAGCAGACCCAGCAGCGAGTAGGCGGCCTCGACTCCGGCGCGGCGGACCGGCGGAAATTCCTGCTCCATCCGCTCCATGATGAAGCGCCGCACCTCCTCCTTCGAGACCATGGCCGAACGGGGAGTCTCGCTGAAGCTCTGGCCAACCGCCCGTTCGACCGAGGGACGAAGGCTGTCGACCACGCGGGAGATTTCCACCGGATCGGAAGGAGATGAACGCGGCCGGCCGCGACACCCGATCAGCAGCGCCATGGCCGCCAGCAGCATTGCCCGAGCTCTCATCAGCTGACTCTCCGTTGAATCATTCCGCCCCGATGAAGCGGAAGTACGCACCCATCACCGGTTCTCCGAACAGGTAGGTGATCGCTCCTCCCAGCGCGAGGAAGATCCCGAACGGCACCAGCAGCTTGCGGCCGCTGAGATTGAGGGGAACGAAAATGAGCGAGCCGGCGGCAGCCCCGAGGAACACGGTCAGGAAGACGCCCTGCCAGCCGAGAAAGGCGCCGACCATGGCCATCATCTTCACATCGCCCCCGCCCATGGCCTCATCCGGCTGGCCTTCACCACCCAGCATCCCCATCCGCTTTCCGAGCCGGGTCCCGACTTCGCCGAACAACCACAGCAGACCGAAGCCTACGGCGGCCCCGATCAGCGCGGTCCGCAGATCCGGCCATCCGCCGGCGACGGCAAAGCCGAGTCCCAGCACCAGGCCGCCCAGCGAGAATTCGTCCGGGATGATGTAGTCCCGCGCATCGGTGAACGCGATGCCGAGCAGCAGGGTACCGAAGACCGCACCGCGCAACATCTCCAGCGAGAAGCCGGCGTACCAGGCCATGAAGGCCCAGATGACCCCGTTAGCCAGCTCCACGATGGGATACATCGGGCTGATCGCGAGGCCGCAGCCCCGGCACTGTCCCCGGAGGAGCAGCCACGAAACCACGGGGATGTTGTCGTACCACGCGATGCCTCGGCCGCACCGGGGACAACGGGAACGGGGATGCACCACCGATTCATTCCGCGGCAGCCGGACGATGCAGACGTTGAGAAAGCTGCCCAGAAGCAGCCCGAACAGTCCCGCGACCACGATCAGAATGGGATCAGGAATCACGAAGGACCTCGTACAGCAAAATCCCCGCCGCGACCGCCACGTTGAGCGACTCCGCGCCAGACCGCTGCGGCACG
>DASTEX010000622.1:0-6685 GCA_035709185.1 Gemmatimonadales bacterium | reverse complement strand
TAACCCGGGTTGAGCAGATAGATGGTCGTGATTACCGTAAAGCTATATTGTTGACTCCGGCGCGCACCCGCCGCGCCTTCACGCATCCCGATTATTCCCGCATTCGCATCGGAGGTCCCATGAACAAACAGGAGCTGGTTGAAGCCGTCGCGAGGAAGCTGGTGACGTCCAAGTCGCAAGCTGGAGAGATCGTTGATCTGTTCTTCGCGACCGACGGGATCATCGCGGGCGAGCTGAAGAAGGGTGGCACGGTGCAGGTCACCGGGTTCGGCAACTTCGTGACCCGCAAGCGCAGCGCCCGGACCGGCCGCAATCCGCAGACCGGTGCGAGCATCAAGATCAAGGCGTCCACCGCCCCCGTGTTCCGGGCGGGGAAGGGCCTGCGCGAGGTGGTGAACCGAAGCAAGAAATAAGTCGCTGGTCGCTAGTCGTTAGTCGCTAGCGCCCCGCCGCCCCGCGCCGGGAGATCACGGCCGGTTTGATCGATTCCTGATCGGGAAGATCGCGACCAGTCCGGGGTGGTGTGGGGGGGCTAGCGGCTAGCGACTGGTGACTAGTGACTAGTGACTCGCCTTCCGATCCACCCGCGCCACCAGCCGGCGCCGGCGGAGGGTCTTGCCGCTGAGGGACTGCGCAATCCGTTCGGCCTCCGGGGCCGGCACTTCCACCAGGGTGAACGTGTCCCGCAGCTCGATGCGACCGATGGCGGTGCGGTCCATCCGGACTTCGTTGATCAGCAAGCCGACCACATCCGACACGCCAATCTCGTCCCGTTTGCCCGCGCCCAGCCAGATCCGGGTGCGCGGCCCGGCCGCGGCCCCTTCTTCCATCTGGCGGGTCAGCGCCGGCCGGGGCAATCGGGTCCACATCTGATAGAGCGCCGCGGCGACCGACGCCGGGTCGTGCCGGTCGAACAGCGGTCCCAGCGCCAGCAGCCCTTCATCGAGCGGGCCTTCCCCCACCGCCTGGTCGATCAGGCTGCGGCGGCGGGACAGCTCCACGTCGGTGGAGTCCAGCGTTGCCGAAATGACCAGCGGCTTTCGCGCGCTGCTCAGGCGCTCGATCCAGCGCTCCGTCCCCGGCGGCATCAGCAGCGTGACCGATCCCGCCTCGGCCAGCTGGGCCAGGCGTTCGGCCGGAGGCGGGTCGAACGCGATCACCTGAGCCGCTGCTTCCGGCTGGCCGGTTGTGACCCTGCTGCCGGTGACACCGATCCCGGCCATGACGCGCTCGAGCTCAGCGTGCCGGCTGGTATCGGCGGTCCAGACGGCGAGGGATGCCGCGCCCAGTCGCTCCGACACCGCTGCGATCACCCTGACACGCTGGGCCCACGGCACCGACACCGTCTGCACCGGCGTCGCTGACGGGGCCGCCGGCGCGCTGTAGCCGACGGTCATGGCCCGCCAGGCGTGCCGCTCGATCACCGCGGCGATGGCGCCCGGATCGGATGTGAGGATCACCCGCTGGGCTTCCTTCGGGATCTCCTGGAGCGCGATGGTGAGCGCGCCGGGATCTTCCCACAGCTCAGGCCAGGCGATGACCACGGCCCCGATGGTTTCCGGCTGGATCAGTGAATGCTGGCGCAGCGCCACCGCGGTCGCCGGGGATGCGATCGTCAGGCTCGCGCCTTCCCCGCTTCGGAAGCGGCGCTCCGCCTGCCGCGACCCCAGCGCCAGTAACGGGCCGGGCACCAGGTCGGCCGCGAGAGCGGCAACGAGCGATTCCCACTCTTCCAGACCAGGGGCCGGTGCAATCACGAAGATGGCTTGCCGGGCACTCCGGCGGTCCACGATCCCTGCCAGTACCGCGGCGGCGTAGGCCGGTGCCGGGGGGGTGACGACGACCAGGTTGTTGCCCCGGCTGATGGCGGGAACGACGTCCCGAACCGCCGGATCGTCGGTGTGCCAGCCGAGGGAGGTGAGCCCAGAATGGGTTGCTTCCATGGTTCCGAATTCCAATCAGCGGGTCGAACTCCGGCGAAACATAGCCCGGTGGCACGCCGGGGCGGTCCCGCGCTAGCTTTGACCCATCAACATGTCCGATCGTCTTTCTTCGAACCTCTCCCAGCTCAAGGCGTCAGAAACTGTCGCCATATCGGCCGAGGCCCGCCGTCGGCGGGCGGCCGGTGAGGATGTCCTGGATCTCGGAGTGGGTGAACCCGACTTCGATACGCCGGAGCCCGCGGCCGCCGCGGGGGTCGCCGCCATTCAGCAGGGCAAGACACGATATCCGTCCAACGTGGGCATTCCCGAATTGCGCCGGGCGATGGCCCGTCACCTGTCGGCGCTCTCGGGCAATCGGCCGCTGGACCCGGATCGCTTCGTGATAAGCACCGGCTCGAAGCAGGCGCTGTTCAACACCTGCTTTGCGCTCTTCGGCCCCAAGGACAAAGTCCTGATTCCGTCGCCGGCGTGGGTGTCCTATCCCCAGATCGTGCACCTGGCCCGGGCCGAGCCGGTGATGGTCCCCGGCGACATCGACTGGGGACTCAAGACCAGCGTGCGCGATCTCGATCGCCATGCTGACCAGCTGGCGCGGGGCCTCATTCTCTGCTCACCCTGCAATCCCACCGGCGCGGTGTACACCCGAACCGAGCTCAGGGCGATTGCCGAATGGGCGCACCAGCGGAAGATCTGGGTCATCGCCGACGAGATCTACCGGCGCATTTACTACGGCGAAGGCCCCGCGCCGTCGTTTCTCGATCTGCCGGATGAACTGCTGGAGCGGGTGGTCCTGATCACGGGAGCGAGCAAGGCCTACGCGATGACCGGATGGAGGATCGGGGCTGCGTACGGTCCCCCGCACCTGGTCCAGGCCGTCGCCGCGCTGCAATCCCATACCACCACGGGAGCGAATCATCCGGCCCAGTGGGCCGCGGCCGCGGCCTATTCCGACCCCCGGGTCGAACAGGAAGTGCAGCGCATGGTGGCTGCCTTCCGGCGGCGACGGGATCTCATTGTAGCGCGCTTCCGGGCCGACGCGCCGGGCGTGGAGTTCGTCGAGCCGCACGGGGCCTTCTACTTCTTCTTCCGGGTGGACAGCATTGCGTCCGGCATGAACGGCCAGGCGTTTTGTACCAGCCTCATGCAGGAGCAGGGTGTGGCGCTGGTTCCCGGCGCCGCCTTCGGTGACGACCGGTGGGTCCGCCTGAGCTACGCCGTCTCCGACGAAGAACTCGCCGCGGCCCTCGACCGGATGCTCCCGTTCATCGGCCGGTTGAGGGCGTCTCAGGCGGCCTAGATCGTAACTGCCTTCGACTGTATTCGACGGCCTTCGACTGTCTTCGACCAGGAAATGCATAACCCAGATTTTCCTTCAGGAGAGCAGTGTTGCTCGACGCCGTGATCGTTCCCGGGCTGACGGTCTTTCCCCAGATTTCGTGGCGTTGGGAATCCGAGACCGACATTCTGTCGGGCAGCTACCGCTCGCCCCGCCGGGGCGAGAGCGCGGAAACGGTCGAGATGTCCTCTCCTGACGGCGCCGTGGCCGTGCTCGACGTGGTCAACGATGAGATCTGCGGGCTCGATATCGTCATCTGGCCCGACGTGGATACGGTGACCGACTTGCGTCCTCCGGCCCCGCAAATGGCGGGAAGAGTCCAGGTGCCGCCGGCGGAAGGTCCTCGCCAGGTCGAGGAGGCGCTGGCCGTCACGGTCGACGGGCTGGAGCAGACCTTTCACCTCCGTATCGGTGAGCAACGCCCGGTAACGGTGGTTCAGGTGGCCGATCACCTGCTCATCGAAGTCGATTCCCAGGACCGGGTCGCCGGCTTCTGGCTCACCGGCGTTCCGCCGTTTCCCAGCGAGGAATAACCGGGACCGGTGTCCTTCGACGATCTGCGCCGCGCGCTGGCCCAGGCCGGGTTTGCGACGGCCACGGCTCGGCCGCCGGGCAGCCAGGGCCGGAAGGAAGAAGCGGCCATTCGTCCCGCCCGGCTGATTGAGCATTCCTCCCTCCAAACGCTGAACGTCGGCCCGGCCGAACCGTGTCCCGAGCCGCTCGCGTTTCTGGACGGGATTCAGCACTACCAGGTGGTGGCGTACGACGGGACGGCCCCGCTCATTGCCGGCGTGGCCGCGGCGGCCGTGCGGGAACGGGCGGAACGGCGGCTCACGACCGTGGTGGAACGCCGGCGCCGGATCCTGGTGGGCCGGGCCGGCGCGCTGGAGCGGTTTGCCCGCCGGTACGCCGATTTCGAGCCGGTGACGCTGGACGAGGAGGACGAGCAGCACCCGGTGCGCGAAATCGACCGTGCCGTGGCGCGGATCGACCAGGCGCGGAGCGCACTGGAACAGCAGGTGGGCAGATTGTACCGTGAGCGCTCGCAGGCCTGGCTGGTAGTCGACGGTTCGCTGGCGGAGAGCCCCTCCTTCGCGGAGGACCCCCGGATGCTGGGGGTGTCCAAGAGCCACGCCACGCTGCCCTTCCGGGGCGAGGAACTGGAGCGCTACCTGGCCCTGCCGCCGGGACATCGCTCTTCGATTTTCGAGCCGGCCTCGCGCCGTTTCGCCCCGGTGTACGCCTGGGGGCTGCGGCTCTGGCCCTGGGAAGGGCGGGATCTCCTGTTCGGCCTGGTCCGGGTCGAGGCGGCGCAGCGGCCCGAGACCCTGGCGCAGGCCGATCGCTGGTCGCGCTGGATCCTGGCGGAACGGGCGCCGGTGAGCGCACCCGATGCGCGCTGGGACCGGCTGCTGTACGGCATTCACAACGTCGAGGACTATCTGCGCGCTACTCTCCCGACCCGATGACCCGGACGCCACTCGGGCGCGTCGTCGCCACCGAACAGAAGCCGTCCACACCGCACCAGTTCTTCTTCTGGACGGCCCGGGAGACGCCGGTCGGGATCGGGGCCATCGTGCGGGTGGAAGGGGAAGGCCGGGTGATTCACGGCGTCATCACCGACGGGTTCGCCTACTCCGATCTCTCCTCTCCGCTGCACGCGGTCCTCGGCGCCGACGGGAATCCCGCCGCGGCGGAGCCAACCGACCGGACCGAAATCCGTCTGTATGCCGCTTCGGTCCTCCGGCAGCATCCCGAAGAACCGCTCCAGCCGGTGCCGTTAGGCACCGTGTACCCGGCCGAAGATGCCGACGTGGCGGCGGCGCTCCGGATGGACAGCTTCATCACCGGGGATGAGAAGACCGGGATCCCGGTGGGACTCTACCGGGCCGGCGGCCTCGAGGCGCCGGTCTATCTCGACGCCGAGTTCCTGCTCGGTCCCGAAGCGGCCCACCTGAACATCAGCGGCGTGTCGGGCCTCGCCACCAAGACCAGCGCGATCACCTTCCTCCTGTCCTCCATCTTCCAGACGTTCCCCGCCCGGATGGGCAGCGTGGCGGCGGTCTGCTTCAACGTGAAGGGCCCCGACCTGATGTTCCTGGACCAGCCCTGCGAGCTGGACCCGGAGGATCTCCGGCTCTATCAGCGGCTGGGGCTGGAGCCGAAACCCTTCTCGTCCCTCCGCTGTTATGCGCCCTACAAGCCGGACGGCGTGAATCTCAACACCCTGCGGACCAACGAGGCGCTGGCCGCGAACACCGAACCGCTGGTCTGGGGGCTGCGGGAGGTGCTCGACTATGCGGAGGTCCTGCTCAACCGGGACGACATCGACGCCAAGGCCGACGCCTTCATCGATTTCCTGGCTGAACGGGTGGTGGGACGGGAATTCGTGGACACCTCGCTGCGCGAGGCCCCGTTCCTGGTCAAGAGCTTCGCCGACCTGGACGCCTTCTTCCGGGCGATCTTCGACTTCATGGAATCGCTGGGGAAGGGCGGGGAAGTCTGGCGGACCCACCACATCGCCACTATCCGCAAGGTGCGGAACCGGCTGAGCAACATCAGCACCCGGTCCAAGGGCCTGGTGACGGACGACGGCGAAGTGAACGATCTCCCCTGGGGAAAATTCTCCGATCGCGGTGTGTATGTGCTCGACCTCGCCGGCGTGGATCCCCTGGCCCAGGACCTGGTCTTCGCCCGGGTGGTTTCCAAGCTGCGGGAGCACCTCGAGCGTCGCGACCTGGGCGTGGACCACGTCATCGTGGTGGTGGACGAGCTCAACAAGTACGCCCCCGCCGACGGGCCGGACACCTACGTGCGCCGGATGCTGCTCGACCTCTCCGAGCGGGGCCGCTACCTGGGGCTGGTGCTCTTCTCGGCCCAGCAGTTCCGGTCCCAGGTGCATCGCCGAGTCGTGGGCAACGCGGGCACCGCGGTCTACGGGCGGATGGACAGTGACGAGCTGGCCATGCCGGTCTACTCCACGCTCTCGCCGGCCACCCGGGCCAAGCTGGCCGGGCTTCCCAAAGGCGAGCTCATGGTTCGCCATCCCCACTTTACCCACCCGATCTTCGTGCGGTTTCCCCGCCCGGCGTCACTGGGGGGCCGGGAAGGCGTGGTGCGGTTCCCGCCTGCCGCCGAAGTGCCGTTCCTCCAGGCCGTGGCTCGACGGCTCCGGGCCCTCGATCCGTCGCTCTCCACCGCCAAGGTCGCCGCCCTGGTGGACGGGAGGTCCGAGGACGACGTCCGCCGGGCGCTCCACGCCACCGAACGGGCCCGTCCGGCCGATCCGCTGAGCTACTTCCGCTCCTGCCTGGGCAAGGCGGTCATGGCGGAAACCCGCGAGGTTCGGCCGGTGCCCGGGGTGAAGTCGCGGTCGGATCCTTACTTGCCGTAGGGAGTCGTTAGT
>DASTEX010000621.1:0-4107 GCA_035709185.1 Gemmatimonadales bacterium | reverse complement strand
CCTCCGCAAACGCTCTGTGCTTCGGGGGATTCGCTCGCGTGGAAGCTGGACTCCCCAACCTCGCACAGGGCGTTTTGTCGGCCCCGCAACCGCGTACCGGCCGCGGTCGCGCCCAGTCCAGCACGTCGCAGCCGACCACCGGTCGCCCCTAGCCGATCATCCACCCGGTTGCTTCGCCCACGCGGGCAGGTCACTCGACGGCTTAAGGGTCGCCGCCCCGGAGGCGCAGGCCCCGTCGGGAAAAATGCTCGGGTTTCGGACGAACGAATCGACGATTTGCCGGAAACATTCCCAGGTGCTACCGCTGGGCAGCACGTGCCCTGCGTTCGAGAACACGATCTGCCGGGAGGTCCGGAACCGCTCCATAATGCCGGCGCCGTAGGCGGGTGTCGAGCGATCGTCGAACTTCCCCGAAAGAATCAGAGTCGGGATGCGGCTCACGGCCGGCTCTCGCTCGCTCCGGGAAGCGCGTCCCGTGGGCACCTCGTCGCAGATATCGAGCAGAAATTCGAATTCGCCCTCCAGCGGGAACTGGTCCCGCACCCGCTGCCACCGCTGCCTCGAATCGCTCACCGCCATGTCATGGCACTTCACCAGCATCTGCAGGCCGGGTGAAAAGCTCAGCGAATCCCAGCCGCCGAGGAATTGCGCGATGGCAGCGGAGACAACCGCCGAGTCCCGATCCCGAAAGGCCTGGATCACCCGGGGCGCGAACGGCAGTTCCCAGTTGCGGGAAGTCACCTCGGCCATGATCTCGACGAAATCCGCGGGGTTCACGGTAAAGAGCGGCCCGCCGAACAGCGACGAATCGGCGCCCACGGTCATGGGGTTGTGTATCAGCCCCTCGGCCACTGCGTAGAACTGTGCTTCCAGGTCAGAGAGCTCATGGGGGCAGGCCGGTGCCGCAAGACAGCTCTCGGACAAAGCTCGCAAAGTGCCGCCAACGGCACGGACGATATCGAACCAGGCGGCGTCGTCGAGCCGGCCGGGAACGATGAGCAGGGCGGCCTGGACCGTCAGGGGATGACGGTCCATGACGGCCTGGGCCAGGGCGCCACCATATGAGCTGCCCATGAGAATCCACTGTTCGTATCCGAGGGCACGGCGGAGGTCCTCGACGTCGTCGGCGATGGCCCGGGTGTGATAGGCCTGGAGATCGACGCCCGCGCTCACCAGCTGGTCGCGGCAGGCGAGGTCGGCTCGTTTCTTCAGAGCCCGGAGCTCGGCACCGCCGAGGGAAAGCGCACTGAGCCGCAGATCCTCGCGGAGCCGGTTGGGACACAGGGTCGGCTCGGAATACCCGACGCCACGCTGATCGAACGTGACGATGGGGCGATCCACGGCGAGTGAGGGGGCGACGTTACGGAGGAAAATCGACGGAAATCCAGTGCCGCCCGGCCCGCCCGACAGCTGCAGGATCGGCGTCGCATCGGCATTCCCGGGTGCCGACGGATGGATCACGGCGAACGCAAGCCGGAGGCGGCGCCCGCGATCCCGCTCCCGGTTCTCGGGCACGGTCACGTAGCCGCAACGGATGCGGGCAGTGTCCAGATCGGTCAGGTCGAAGGGGCAGGCGGCCCACTCCAGCGGAACCGCTCCAGCCGCCGAAGGGTCCGATTGGCATCCCATCGTGGCGCATGCCACGACCATCAGCCCGAGGGCCCGGAACATGGGTCAGCCTCCCCACCGCCGCTCAGACCACGATGCTGTGCAGCACATCCTGAGGTGTGGACCCCGTATGAGGGCTTCCCCAAGCTTACTGCAAAAACGAGGAAACTCGATCCCAGGTCGCTGGTTGGCCCTGCCGCGGCAACCCGACCGCTTACGCATGATTGGCCGGGCGCGTATTTCTTACGCAGTCCCCCAAGGAGAATCCGTGACCCGCCGCGCCGGTGCCCTTATCGCGTTCCTTCTCGCGGGCTGCAACGCCGTCGAAGGACCCGGTCCCGGCCAGGTGGACCTACAGCGGCTCCGGAACGTCGACGCCGAGCCGGGACAATGGCTCGGCCTGGGCCGGACCTGGAAGGCCGACCGGTTCTCCTGGCTCGATCAGATCAACGTCGACAACGTCACCGACGTGGGCTTTGCCTGGGAGGCGCCCTTCCGGTCCAACCGCGGCCGGGTGGAGCACGGCCAGGAGGCGACCCCGGTGATGGTGGACGGGGTGCTGTACCTCTCCGGCCCCTGGGGCAGCGTGCTGGCGCTCGACGCCGCGACCGGCCAGCAGCGCTGGCGCTATGATCCTGAAGTCGACGGCCAGTACGCGCGGCACGCCTGCTGCGACGTGGTCAACCGGGGACTCGCCGTGTGGCAGGGCCGGGTGTACGTCGCCACGCTCGACGGCTACCTGGTGGCGCTCGATGCGGGCACCGGCCAGGAGATCTGGCGGGTGGACACCTTCATCGACCGCACCACCCGTTCGTACACCATCACCGGGCCGCCTCAGGTGGCGAACGAAGTGGTGGTGATCGGGAACAGCGGCGGCGAATACGGCGTGCGCGGGTACATCACCGCCTACGACCTCGCGACCGGGACCGAGCGCTGGCGCTTCTACATCGTGCCGGGCGACCCGTCGAAGGGCCCGCCCGAGCATCCCGAAATGGAGCTGGCGCTCAAGACCTGGGATCCCGACTCCGACTGGGAGTCGGGGCTGGGAGGCACCGTCTGGGGCGAGATGGCGTACGATCCCGATCTCGACCTGCTCTACGTGGGCACCGGCAACAGCTCACCCTACCCCATCTGGCATCGCAGTCCCACCGGCGGAGACAATCTCTTTCTGGTGTCGATCCTCGCGATCCATCCGGGGAACGGCCGGCTCGCCTGGCACTACCAGACCACGCCGGGTGAGATCTGGGACTACACCGCGACCGCCAACCTGGTGCTCGCCGACCTGACGTTAGGCGGACGGCCGCGGAAGGTGATCATGCAGGCGCCCAAGAACGGGTTCTACTACGTGCTCGACCGGGCCACCGGCGAATTCATTTCGGGCACGCCGTTCGTCTTCCAGAACTGGGCCCTGGGGCTCGACTCGACCGGGCGCCCGATTCCGAATCCGGACGCGGTCTATCGCGACCAGCCCGCCATGATCTTCCCCACCCAGGCGGGCGCACACAACTGGCATCCGATGGCCTTCAGTCCCGTCACCGGTCTGACGTATATCCCGGCCCGGGAAGAGGGCATGGTGATGGCCAACCAGCCGAGCTACCAGTGGCGGCAGGGCCGGGTCAACTTCGGCGCCGAGGCGATGTTCGGCTCTCTGATGGAGCTGTTTCCCGGCGCCCGGGAAGAGCTGGAAGCGATGGGGCAGGCGAAGGGGCTCCCTTCCCCCCTTACCCGGGAGGTGCTGATCGCGTGGGACCCGGTGGCCGGGAAAGAGCAGTGGCGGATGCCTAACGGCGACTTCTGGTCCGCCGCC
The DNA here is from genome assembly GCA_035709185.1 of Gemmatimonadales bacterium. GTDB lineage: Bacteria > Gemmatimonadota > Gemmatimonadetes > Gemmatimonadales > GWC2-71-9 > SZUA-320. Next base: position 692 of record DASTEX010000621.1, on the reverse strand, counting down.
GGCGGGGTGCTCACCACCGCGGGGAACCTGGTGATCCAGGGCACCGGGTCGGGGCACCTCCGGTTCTACCGGGCGGATACGGGCGAGAAGATCCACGAGATCGAGGTGGGGACCACCATCATCGCCGCGCCGATGACCTACGAGATAGGTGGAGTGCAGTACATCGCGGTGGCGGCCGGCTTCGGCGGCGCGCTCAACATGTGGTTCCCCGCGGGCTCGGTGGCCCGGCGCTATCAGAACTACGGGCGGGTGCTGGCCTTCCGGTTGGGCGGGGGAGGCACGCCGCTGCCGCCGGCCCGGGTGCCGGGCGAAACACCAGAGTCGCCGCCACTCACGGAGGAAGACGCGGCGATGGCCGACAGCGGCGCCAGGCTGTTCGGGGAAGTCTGCGCTGGCTGCCACCTGGGCCGGGGCGAGGCCCGCCCGTCACCCTATCCCGATCTGCACCGGCTGAGCCGGGAGACCCACGCGGCGTTCGAGGACATCGTGCTGCGGGGGAAGCTCCGGAACTCGGGGATGGCCAGCTTTGCCGATCTGTTCTCGCCCGAGCAGGTGCGGATGATTCACGCCTACCTGATCCGGGAGCAGGCAGTCCTTCGGGCTGAGGATCAGGCGGACACCAGCCAGTCACGGTAACGATCGGTTCGCCGGCCGCGGCAACCCGATCCCGCTGGACCCTTCCCGGCCACCGC
>DASTEX010000620.1:0-2651 GCA_035709185.1 Gemmatimonadales bacterium | reverse complement strand
GAAAGGTCAGAAAAGTCGGAAGATAGGTTTCCGACCTTCCGACTATTCCGACACTTCCGACTCATCGTCCTGGGCCAAATAGCAGAGCGTTAGTAAACAGCCCCGCCGTGCCCCGCCAGAAGGCCCGGAACAGCGGATTGTCGGCGAACACGATGACCTTTCCCCTCCCCACGTTCTCCACTACCGCCCAGACCGAGCCGTTCAGCAGCCGCTCGGTGTTATTGGGCCAGGTGAAGCCGGCCAGGATCAGGTTCTGCCCCACGAACGACACCGGGTTGTCACCCTTCTTTGAGGGAGTCAGGAAATCGTTCGAGACCTGGACCGCCAGCTGATCCCGCGGGTAGCCGAAGGTGAGCCAGTGGGTCCGGTCGAGCGTCGCCTTCGCGATTACTCCGGGCACGGACTCGGGCCGGCCCGCACCGGGAGCACTGGGTGACACCAGCGGCGGACCCGGACGGGCGCTCGGGCTCAGGGTGGTGTCGGCCGCGGCACTGTCTTTTGCTGCCGGTTTGTCCTCCCCCTCGGCCGGCTGTCCCACGATCCCGACCGTGGTCAGCGCCACATCCTTGTGGTTGAGCAGGTTCACTGCCCCGCCCAGCGCAATGATGCTGCCGCCTTCCTGGACCCACTGCTTGAGCCGGGTGGCATTCCCAAGCTGACGCAGCATCGTGCCGCCTGATCCTTCCGGCAGGATCAGCACGTTGTAGTCCCACAGATTCACCACGCCCAGCCGGGTAAGATCCACCGGGACCACCGGGTACTCCAGCTCGCGCTCGAGATAGAACCAGACGTCGCCGAACGAGGTCTGGGACACGCCGTTGCCGGCGGCGAGCAGTACCCTGGGGGCTTTCAGGGCGGCGACCTGCTCGCTCCCGACTCCCATGCCACTGTCGGGAAACGCGGACTGCACGGCGGTGACCCGGGCTCCGAACCGCTCGCTCAGCTGGCGGATCCGGTCGTGCAGCTCGGGCGAGTTGCGCTGGGTGCGCACGACATAAGTCCCGGTTGCGAGGGGCCCGGCATCCGAACCCAGCGCCTGGGTGGCCACTCCCACGCGGAACCCTTCGCGCAGGAGATGCAGCGCGAGCCGCGCGCTGGCCACCTGTCCCCCGGGAAAGGCATAGGCGCTTTGCGCCCGGCCGCTCACCGATCCGGCCGCGGCTGGTCCCGGCGCGACCCGCTCCCCGGCAACCGGGGTGAGGTCCTCGGTCCAGGCCGCGGTCAATCCGAAGGTGAGCGGCAGGGACCAGGCCGTGACGTCGTAGAACTCGTAGAACTCGCGCGTGGCCTCTTCGCCCCGGCGGCGGTTGCGCTCGAAGCGGTCGAGCTGCTTGCGGGCGAAAACCGAATCGACGACGGCACGAGGCTCGAGCAGAACCGTGGCCATCCGGGCTTCCGGCTGGGCCAGGTCGATCAGGTAGCTGCCGGCCGGGAAGGTTCGGCGGGCCACCGGGCCGCCCAGGTAATCATGCGCGGCCGTCGCGCTGTAGGCCGAGGTGGTCCGGTGCACCTCGACGCCGACCCGGGCCAGCAGGTCCACCAGCCGGTGAACCAGGGCCGGGTCGTTCTCCGGAGAGATCACCACCCGCTTGAGCGGACGGGCCCGCGCCTCGGCCATCCCGGTGCTGTGGAACTCGTGATAATCCCGGAGCCGCTCCTCGCGGCCCGCGGCAAGGACGCCTAACGTCGCCAGCGAGGCCACGAAGTGGTGCGCGATGCCGTCGGCGAAGGTGGTGACGGAACCGTCCTCCTTCCGGAGCCGGATCTCCGGGCCACCGTCGGTCTCGAACGTCATGCCGGTGGCCCCGGTGAGGGACGGCCACATGTCCACGTAGCCGGGGTAGAAGTAGTCGAAGATGTCGCGCACGTAGTACTGCCAGCCGTAGCGGTCGAAGGCGGCGCCGTTGCCGCGCCCGAAGCGCTCCTCCCACTTCGACTGCCAGGGGCCGAGGTTCAGGTTCATCGGCCGCGCCGTGGGGGGGAAGAAGAACTGGCTGGTGGTGCTGTGGAGGTCCACCACCAGCTGGGGCCGGTACTTGAGGAACACCCCGATCAGGGCCCGGGTTTCGAGCTGGGACTGCGCCAGAAAATCCCGGTTCATGTCGAACCGGTAATGGTTGAACCGGCCCCAGACACTCCAGGGCTCCTGCTGTTCCAGCGCGCCGGGCTCGTCGGTGGGAATCGTGACCGAGTTGTTCCAGGCGGCGAACCGCTCATGCCCGTCGGGATTCTGCGAGGGGTTGATGATGGTGACCACGTTCCGGAGGATCTCGAGCGTCGCCGGTTCGTCCGAAGCCAGCAGCTGATAGGCGGTCTGCATCGACGCCTCGAACCCGGCCGGCTCGTTGCCGTGAATCGAGTGCGACAGCACGGCGACGGCCGGGGTGCGTTGCGCGATCTCGGCTGCCTGCGCCGCCGTGGTGCGGCGGGGATCGGCCAGCGCGGCGAGGTCCCCTCGGATCTGGTCCAGCCGCGCCAGGTTCTCCGGGGCCGAGATGATCAGAATCCGCATCACCTTGCCCTCGGCGGTCTGCCCGATCACCTCGGTCCGCACCCGCTCGCCCGCCGCGGCGATCATCCGGTCGAACGCCGCCTGCTGCTCGTGGTACATCGTGTGGCGGGTGCCGAGCGGATGGCCCAGCAGGCTGTCG
>DASTEX010000619.1:0-7003 GCA_035709185.1 Gemmatimonadales bacterium | reverse complement strand
GGCGACGCTCGCGGTGATCGGATGCGGGGGAAGCGGATCCCGGGCTGACGCCGCGGCAGCGGACCCGGCGGCCGGTGCCGAAGCGACCCGCGATTCCCTCTCCTCCCGGACGGTGGCTGACGGGCAGGAGATTTTCCGCTTCGACACGTTCGGGAACGAGCATTTCTGGACCGACACGCTCCATTTGAACGACGTCGTCGAGCAGGCGGTAGACCCGACTACCGCGCTCAAAGTCGGCCTCAAAGTGGATGCCGACGTTCTTCCACCCGGTATTCTGGAGCAGGTCGATCTCAAGAGTCCCGCCACGACGGTTGCGCTGCTCAAGCTGAACGCGGTTGTCGGGGTAAAGGCGGAAGTCGACGCGAACGACCACATCACGCGGCTGGGCATTACCTGCGCGCTCTGCCACTCCACCGTCGATGACTCGGTGATGCCCGGCATCGGTCGCCGGAAGGACGGCTGGCCCAATCGCGATCTGAACGTTGGGGCCATTATCGCTCTCTCTCCGGCTCTGTCGGCCGACCAGAAGGCCGTCTACAACTCGTGGGGCCCGGGGAAGTACGATCCCCGCTTCAACCTCGATGGAAAGAGCACCCCGCTGGTTCTTCCTCCCGCCTACGGGCTGGCGCAGGTGAGGAACGAGACCTATACGGCCGAGGGGCCGATCTCGTACTGGAATGCCTACGTGGCCGTCACCCAGATGCATGGCCGGGGCAACTTCTCCGACCCCCGTCTCGGTATTGACATCCGGCACGAGCCCGACCTGGTGGGACCGAAGCTGGCCGCCCTGCGGGCGTACCAGCACAGCCTCACGACCCCCCCACCGCCGGAGGGGAGCTTTGATCCGGCCAGTGCCGAACAAGGCCGCACGCTGTTCGAGCGGAGTTGCGCCCGCTGCCACACGGGTGCAACCGGGACCGACAACAACAGCGGGACGCTGCATATGCCGGCGGAGACCGGCATGAATGGAGACTACGCGGCCCGCACGGCCGGTAAAGGGTATCGCACCACGCCGCTTCGCGGGCTGTGGCAGCACCCGCCCTACTTCCACGATGGGAGCGCCAGGACGCTCGCGGCCGTCGTAGGACATTACGACCGCGTTTTCACCCTCAAACTGACGGAGCGGCAGCAACGAGATCTGGTCGAATATCTGAAGTCGCTTTGAGGATGTGAGCACTCAACCTTGCCGGTAACACCCCCCTCCTCAGGCCGGCGGTTCCTGAAAGGAAGTACCCAGAATGTCTTTCCACATGCCTGCCGGGACCGCCGGGGTGCTCACGCTCCTCGCCGGCCTGGCCGTGAGCGGCTGTGTGAGGAACCCCGCCACCGGCCAGAATCAGGTCATGCTCGTCAGCGAGTCCCAGGAGATTCAGATGGGGCAGCAGTACGACCGGGAGGTCGTGGCGTCCATCGGTCTTTATCCGGATTCCGCCTGGCAGCGCTACATCCAGCAGCTCGGTACCCGGCTGGCCGCGGCCGGGGAACGGCCCAACCTCCCCTGGACGTTCCGGGTGGTGGACGACCCGGTCGTCAACGCCTTCGCCCTCCCCGGCGGGTTCATCTACGTAACCCGCGGGCTGCTGGCTCACCTCAACTCGGAGGCGGAGCTGGCTTCGGTCGTAGGCCACGAGATCGGCCACGTCACCGCCCGGCACACCGTGAGCCAGATGAGCAACCAGCAGCTCGCGGGCCTGGGTCTCGCGATCGGCAGTATCGTGAGCTCCGGAGTCGGGCGCTATGCCGACCTGGCGAATTCGGCGCTGGGGGTGCTCTTCCTCAAGTACTCCCGCGACGACGAGCGGCAGGCGGATGATCTGGGCCTGCGCTACGTGCGCCGGGCCAACTGGGACCCCCGGGAAATGCCTGGCGTGTTCCGGATGCTCGAACGGGTGAGCGCGGCGCAGGGCGAAGGTCGGCTTCCCGAATGGCTGGCCACGCATCCGAGCCCGGAGAACCGCCGGGAGCACATCGCCCAGCAGATCGCGGCTCTGCCGCAGGACTTCTCCGGCACGGTGGTCAATCGCGACCCGTACCTGCGACGGCTCGACCGGCAGGTGTTCGGGGATAACCCGCGTGAGGGCTACTTCCAGGGCAGTCAGTTCTCCCACCCTGACCTGCGCTTCCGGCTCAACTTTCCGGACGGGTGGACCACCCACAATGGAAAGCAGGCCGTCGTCGCCGTCAGCCCCGGGAAGGATGCGGTCGTCGAGCTGTCGTCGGCGGCAGGCACCAGTGCCGATGCCGCGGCCCGCACATTTCTCGCGCAGCAGGGGATCACCGGCGGCTCCACCTCCCGCGCGAACCTGAGCGGACTCCGGGCGGTGAGCACGCCCTTCACGGCGGTGACCGAAAGCGGCACGCTCCGGGGGACCGTGGTGTTTGTGGAACACGGCGGAGCCGTGTTCGGGCTGGTCGGCTACGCTCCGGAGGCGCGCTGGCTCACCCACCAGGTTGTGGCCGAGCGGGCCATGCGGAGCTTCCAGCCGCTGACCGATCCGGCGGCGCTGAACCTGCAGCCGCACCGTCTGGACATCGTGAGGCTCGATCGCCGTACCACGATCGAGGCGCTCATCCGGCAGCGGTCCTCTCCGGCGCCCGCGGCGACGCTCGCTCTGATCAATCAGGTCGAGCTCCAGTCACCGCTCGAGGCGGGTCGGCTCATCAAGTGGGTAGTCGGTCAGCCGCTCCTCTACAGCGATTCGGGCGTGCACCCGGGTGCATCCTTGCAGTTGCCTTCCCTTATCCAGAACGGAGGGTCGCAGCCATGACCTCCCTGAAACTTCACGGCGCCTTGCGCGCCATTCCCCTGCTGCTCTTCGCCGCCTGCTCCGCCGGCGAGTCGACCGAGCGCCCGGCCGGTTCCAACGGCTCCAGCAGTTCCCGGCCAGCAGCCGCGCCGGCCAGTTACACCCTGGCCGCGGGCACAGTGATCGATGCGGCGATGACCGATGGCATCAGCTCACGCCACGGCAACGCGGGCGATGTCTTCACGGCGCGGGTGGTCGAGGATGTCAAGAACGCCGGTGGCCGGGTAGTGATTCCCGCCGGCTCCATGGTGCAGGGAGCCATCGTCGAGGTGAGCCCCGCTCCCAACAGCCGGTCCACCGGCACGCTCACGCTCGCGGTCTCGAGCGTAACGGTGCAGGGCAGGACGTATGACCTCGAGGCGTCGATCGACTCCCTCGAGACGCTCCACCAGGGGCGGGGGATCGAAGGCGTGGACGCCGCCCGGGTGGCCGGCGGCGCGGCCGCCGGCGCCATCCTCGGTCAGGTGATCGGCGGGAACTCGAAGGGGACCATCATTGGTGGTGTGGTCGGCGGCGCGGCCGGGGCCGCGGTCTCCGTGATCATGAAGGACGTGGATATCGTCCTGCCGGCGGGGTCGCACCTGATCCTGACCCTCCGGAAGCGGTTGGCGATCCGGACCCAATGAGGAAGACACCATGCAACGAGCTCTGACACTCGCAGTCCTGTTCCTGGCGGCCCCGAGCCCTCAGGCGAGTGAGTCCACATCGGCGTTGCTCCTGGCGCTTCGGCTCCCGGCATTCGTGACCGAAGCCCGCCAGGCCGGTGTCACCGAAGCGGCGGTGCGGGAACTGCTCAACGGGATCCGGGGGCGGGGTCTGCCGGCCGACGAAGCTGCCATGGTTATCCGCGAGGAAGTCGACGCGGTGAAGGCCGGTGGGTCCAGCGACAACTTCGGCCGGTTCGTGCAGCGTCAGCTCGACGCGGGGCTTCGGGGCCGGGCCCTGGCCGAGGCCATCCGCGCCGAGCACCGGGTCCGCGGCCAGGGACGTCCGGAGAGTCGTCAGCCGCAAGGGCGGGACACTACCAGGCCCCGAGGGAGGAAACCATGAATCCGCGCCTCCGGGCAGTGGCGCTCGGTCTGATGACGATCGTGGCGGTCGGGTGCAGTCGTCCCGGGCCAGAAGCAGCCGGCGGGGCCGGGGACGCCGGTGGCGCCTCCCCCCCGACGGTGGTGGACCGCGCCGCGGCCGTCGCGCACGCGATCCAGGCAGACACCGCGGCGGCAGACTCGATCCTCGCGGCCCACGGGCTCACCCGCGCCGGACTCGACTCACTCATGTATGAGATCGCAGCTGATTCGGCGCTGGCCCGGGCATACGCCGAAGCAATCCGGTAGGGTGTTCGATCCGTTGAAGTTCCTAACAAGGGAGGAAAAATGCTGTGGACGCTCGTAGCGGTCCTGGTCGTCCTGTGGCTGGTCGGACTGGTCAGCTCCTATACCATGGGCGGGCTGATTCACATTCTGCTGGTCCTGGCCATCGTGATTGTGCTGATTCGGGTGATTCAGGGCCGTAAGGTCGTGTAGCGGCCCGCGCAGGTGAGGCCGAACTCGTCGGCCAGCTGGCACGACCAGCCGGTCGACGGGAACCGGTCAGGGTCACTGAATGAGTAGCCGCGCCCCTGGTGTTGCCCTTGGCGTGCGGGGACTGGTCGTGTTCGGCCGCCGGCATATTCCTTCCATGCTTGGCGTCGTGGGATGGGCCCTGCTGCAGGCCGGGTCGGCCGTAGCCTGGCAGCAGGAAGTGCACTACCGCATCACCGCCTCGCTCGATGAAGCCAATGCCATCGTGCGGGGCCGGCAGGAACTCCTCTACCACAACCGGTCCCCCGACACCCTGCGGAGCATAGTCTTTCGCTTCCCGCTCAACCCGGGGCCCGGTACCGCCTCAACCGAGAGATCCGGGAATCGCGTATTCGAGGGGCAGATCGGGGGCATTCGCGTCAGCCCCGAATTCCCGCTCGCGCCGGACAGTACGCTGGTACGGTTCCCGCTCCCGCGGATGCTGGCTCCGGGCGACTCCCTGACGCTGGCGCTCGCGTGGGAGGCAAGGCTTCCCCGCCGGAGTCCGGCCGCGGCCTGGAGCGGGCGCCACTTCGATCTGGTGCACTGGTATCCCGAGGTAGCGGTGTACGATCACCGCGGCTGGCACCAGCATACCCTTTCAGCAACGGGCGAACGTTACGGCGAGTTCGGTACGGCACTGGTCCGCTTCGAGGCGGCGAGAGACCAGGTGCTGGCGTTTCCCGGCGTGCTGCTCTGCGGTGACCCCGGATGGGAAAAGGCCCGTCGCCCGGCCGGCGGCCGGGTAGACCTGCAACGAAACTGGTACGCGAATCCGCGCGACAGTGCGGCGGTCACGGCCGGGAGTGAGGGAGCGTGCGACAACCCGGGAGCGGACCGGAAGGTCGTCGTCTGGTATGCCGAAGACCTGCCGCACGTGGTGCTGTCGCTCGACCCCGAGTTCCGCTACGAGGAGGGCGACATCTTCGACCGGCCGGTGCGGGTGTTTTACCGCCTCGGGGCCGAGCGGATCTGGGGAGCGGGATTGGCGGTGCGGCGGACCGAGACGGCGCTGGCGTGGCTGGTTGAAGCGTTTGACGAAGCGAGCTCGTGGCCCTGGCCCAACTTCACCATTGTGCACCGGCTGGATGAGGACGCCGAGGGCTACCCCATGGTGGCACTCACGCCCGCCGTCGATCAGGAGACCGTTCTCGAGGCGGTCGGTTACAGCTACCTCCTGGGGACGCTGGCAAGCGACGAGTGGGACGAGAGCTGGCTGGCCGAGGGCCTGGCCCGCTTTCAGTCGACCCGGTTCCTCGAGACGCTGGGACGTCGGGGAGCCTACCAGTCGCTCGAGCGGCAGGTACTCGAGTGGGACCTGGACCGGCTGAGCGAACCGGTGGCACAGCCGGCCGATTCGTTCCGCTCGCACCAGAGCCGGCGGGCTATGATCGAATCCCGGGGGGAGCTCTTCTTCCATCAGCTCCGGGCCATCGTGGGCCCGGCGGCGATGGCCCGGATCCTGAAAGCGTATTTCTCGCGCTACCGCTTCAAGCGGGTGGACGAAGCGGCGTTCCGGGCAGTGGCTGAAGAGATCTCGGGCCAGGACCTGGGGCGGTTCTTTCAGCAGTGGCTGCACGAGACGGTGCTCTACGACTATCGGGTCCGCCGGATCCGCCGCACCCCGACCGCCGATGGCTGGCAGACCACGATCGAAGTCAGCGCCCAGCAACCGGGACTGTTTCCGGCCGAGCTCTGGGTGATCGCGGATCGTGATACTGCCCGGACCCGGCTGAAGGGGCTCACTCCCGCCGAGACCTTGACCGTCATGACCAGGACCCGGCCCCGGGCCGTGTCGCTCGATCCCGCTGCCCGCAGTCATGACTGGAACGCGCTCAACAACGAACGGCGTTTCGGGTTCTTCGGAGGTGGCCGGCGAGCCCATGTCTATCTCGACCTGTACTTCTCCCGCCGGAGCCGGCGCGACCGGCTGACCATGGGGCTCGCTCCCGCGGTGTGGTACAACGACGCAGGCGGGTGGACCCTCGGCCTGCGGAACCGGACCGATTACCTCAACCGGTTCCGTCTGAACGAAATCTGGTACGGCTTCCCGACCGGATGGGGAGTGGACGATGTGCCCGACCGGTTCAGCATCTGGATCGCCTTCCGGAATCCGACCTGGTTCCGTACGCCAGGCGTCGCGGCCACGCTGGAAGGCGGGCGAGTCGAGGGGAGGGCAGGGGGAGCGCTCCGGATCGAGTACGAGCGTCCGTCGTTCACCCTCAGTCCCCGCGCCCGCTGGAGTCTCCAGCTTCAGTTCGTCACCACGGCCGGCGTGGAAGAGCTCCGTTACCTCGATTCCACCCAGTGGGATAATGCGCGCACCATCGAACTGGAGGGCGGGATGCGAACGACCGCCGGACGATTCCAGATCGAGCTGGCCGTCGCGGGCGGCCACGCGGCGCCGCGGCGCGGCGCACCGGTGCGGCGCCAGGCCTATCTTCGGACCACCGGATCCGTGACCGTCCGACAGCCGTTAGGCGGCCGGTTCTACGGGACGGCCCGCGGTTTTGCCGGCCTCGCCACCGCCGGGGCCGGGGTCGTGCGGCAGCGGCTGATCCCGCTCGGCTCAGCCGATCCGGTGACCCAGTGGCGGAGCCCCTTCCTCCGCTCCCGGGGCGCGCTCTTCCGGCG
>DASTEX010000618.1:0-3735 GCA_035709185.1 Gemmatimonadales bacterium | reverse complement strand
GCCGCCCGGCACGACGACGTCGAAGTCGCGCACGACCGGCTGGCCTGCGCGGTACTCGAAGGCGACGTCCTCGAAGCGGATCTCGCGCACCGCACGCGGCGCGGCGACCGCGTCCGGCCGGTCCGGCTTGTCCGGCTCCATCGCCAGCACGTCGAACACCCGCTCCATGGCCGCCAGTGACCGCTGCAGCTCGGAGAACGAGTTCACGATGTTCCACACCGGATTGAGCAGCAGGAAGGTGTACCACTGGAAGGCCATGATGTCGCCGATGGAGGCGCTGCCGGCCAGGTTGAGATAGCCGCCGTACCAGACGATCACCACGTTCACCGCCGCCAGCAGCACGCCCCAGGACGTCCAGAGGAACAGTTCCCGCCGGTGGGCGAACAGCTCCTTTCGCAGCACCGTGTGCCGGCCCCGCATGTAATCGAGCAGCTCCTGGACTTCCCGCCGGAAGGCGCGGACCACCCGGATGCCCCCGAAGGTCTCGCCCACTCTGCCGTCGATCAGCTCGGCGTCCTTCCGGATCGAGCGGTAGATGGGACGGACCCGCCGGGCGAAGATCAGGCTCAGCACCATGATCCCGGGGATGATGGTGAGCGCCGTGAGGGCCAGCCGCCAGTTGAGAATCAGCAGCACCACGATGGCCGTGATCAGCCGGAAGACCGAGAGCGCGGGCGACATCACCCCCAGCTGCATCAGCCCGGTCGTGGTGTCGATGTCGCCGGTCAGCCGCGAGATGATCCCGCCGGTCTTCATGTCCCAGAGCCGGGGCAGCGGCAGGTGCAGCAGCCGCTCGAACAGCGCCCGGCGGAGTGAAAGCATCACCCGCACGTTGAGCACGCGCTGCCGGTAGTCCTTGGTGACGGTGACCAGGCTGGAGGCGACGATCACCGCCAGGAAGACCGCTCCAGCCAGATTGAGCTTGGGGAGTTTGGCGGGACCCTCGAGAGCCGGGTTGAGCAGGACCTGGTCCACGATGAACCGCATGAAGAGCGGCTCCACCATCTGGAGTCCCGCCGCGGTCACCGCAAAGCCGAAGACGACTGCGATCGCCTTCCGGTGGGGTTTGAGCCACTGGAGATAGGCCCGGATCCGATCCCGCTGCGGGCCTGGCTGGAACCAGGTCTTCCGGAGACTGGCCGAGCCGGGTGTGGCCTCGCTGGTGGGAGGCTTATCGTCACCGTCGGCCCGGGCGTCGAGCCGGCGGTGGCGATAGTCGTCGACGAACTCGCGATACCGGTGGCGGGACGAGCGCTTGCGGCCGTTCTGCATCAGGCCGGTCTACGCTGAGGCCGCCGCGGGGTATGCTCGCGGCAACTCATCCACGGCATGGTAGCCTCAGGAGTAGGGAATGCCTTTGACCGAAGCGACCGCATCGAGTAGCAACTTAGCCGATTCCGGAGACCGGGGGACCAGTGACTCGTGCCTGAGCGTCAGCTGGACGGCGGCACCATCCCCATCATGCGGAGATACGTAATGATGTTGCCGTAATGCAGGTTGGTGTGTCCGATGTTGCCGATCAGCGGACTCAGCCGGCCACTTCCGGCATAGGCCGTGTTGCAGGCGCCGGTTGCATCCTTGAGCTTCTGGACGAGGGCGGCCTTGTCGCCGCCCGCCTTTTCGATCGCATCGCTCCACTCGACGTTCCGTCCGGATGCCTGGGCACAATACCAGACATAGGAATCGGCAATGTGGGCGATCAGCTGGCCGAAAGTGCGAACCCCTTCGGTGGGCCGATAGCCGTACTGGTCGGCCGGGACCAGGTCCGCCGAACGCGAAACCCAGCCCGCCACTTCCTCGAACCCCCGGCGGAGCTCGGCTGCGGGATCCGCTGGGCCTGCCTGTTGAGCGGCAGCGGTACCGGCCAGGAGCGTTGTTGCCACTATCCCTGCATGAAATCGGCCCATGTGCTTCTTCTCCTGAGAAGGTTCAACCAGCGCGGAGCATGGCCACAATGTTCCCATGCCCGCCTTCGTGAGCCCAGCCTGCCGCGTCGGCATCGAAACGGGAATCGCGCAGATCGGGATCGGCGCCCCGGGCGAGCAGCAGTTCAACCACCTCCGGATGGCCGTTGAACGCGGCCCACTGGAGCGCTGTGGCTCCGAAGATCCCACGGGTGTTCACATCCGCACCCCGATCGAGCAGGTACTCGACCACCTCGCGGTGTCCGTTCCGGGCCGCGGCGTACAAGGCATCCGAGAGCACGTCGCCCCGGGCGTGGGCGGAATCGGCCGGCCAGTGGTCGTCGGGCATTCGGGGTGCGTCCCGCCTTCGATGCCGTGAAAGGTCGCTCCCGGCCTCTACGAAGTCCCGAACCGCATGGTGTCTCCCGAGGGCAGCCGCGGTAATCAGATTGAGGCCGGTGGCTCCCTTCGCGAGCAGCAGCTCCGCGACCCGGGCGCTTCCCATGGTGGCGGCCCAGTCAAAGGGGGAGGCTCCCCATGCGGTCCGGGCCTCGAGGTCGGCCCCGGCCTGGACCAGGAGCTCCGCGACTTCGACCCGATCCAGCTGGGCGGCCCAGTGGAGCGCGGTCTTGGCGTGTTGGTCCGCGGCGCGCACCAGCCCGGGCCGTTCGCGGAGCAGGGTTGCCAGGCGAGCGGCATCACCTTCTCTCACTGCATCGAGCAATGCAGCCGTGAGCTCCATGGTCCGGGAGGATCAGGGCGCCGGGCTTTCGGGAATGCCCTGGCTGATGCGAAACACGTGACCGTCGGGATGCCGGAGGTGCATCTCGCGGACGTTCCACGGCATGTCGGTGGGCGGCCAGGTGATGTCGAGGCCCTGTTCCAGGCAGTGGCGGTGAATCGCGTCCACATTGTCCACCCAGACCGTCATCCAGACGCCCTTGTCGGCGGTTTCCTCGCCGTTGGGTCCGAAGGTGCTCGACAGGTTGCTCCGACCCCGGCTGCCCTGGCCGCCCTGGCAGAGGAAGATCTCGTGGTTGCCCGCGCCCACCGAGCCGAAGATGGGTGGCGACCCCCAGTCCCAGCATTTCCTCCAGCCCAGCTTTTCGAACCAGGCGAAGGACTGGGGCAGGTCGGAGACATTCAGGATGGGGGTGATGGCCTTCGGAATCACGGTGCCCCCTGATTCGGCGAAGCCTTCCGCGCCACCGTCAGCGGCGGGAGCGACCGGGCCGGTCCGATCCGGCGTGCCTCCAGCGTCTGGTAGTCTTTCACCCAGGTCCTGCCATCGTCGGTCGACCGGTCTGCAGCCCAGGAGAAGCCGTCGGGACGAATGTGGTAGTACCGGATGCGCCAGACTGACGGCGTGGGACTCATGACCCCGAACCGCTGCTCGATGTGCATCTCGTCGCCGACCTTGCGGGCGGTGCCCATGTCGGTGAGCCCGTTCGCCCGGTCCATGCCGACCAGCTCCCACTGGTCCCGGACCGCGTTGTAGGCCCGGATGGTGGTGGTGACGTACCAGGTCTCTCCACTGTCGCCGGTGATCCGGTATTCGTCCCAGACGTGCGCCCCCTCGGGCAGCCGGACCGCGCTCCAGATCCCGTGAAACTTCCCGTACTCTTTGCTGGTGGCGGTGAATGCCCAGTCGCCCAGGAGGTAGTCGAAATCGCCCTTGTGCGCCTCATAGGAGGCCTTCATTTCCTGTTCGGTACGGGCGGGTGTCTGCGAGAGCAGATCAGGGTGCCAGGCCAGCACGGCAAGGGCGGTAAACAGGAAACGGCGCATGGTGCCTCCCGGAGGATCGTGCTGATGACTTACGCGGGATGGC
>DASTEX010000617.1:0-5147 GCA_035709185.1 Gemmatimonadales bacterium | reverse complement strand
ACGGCGGTGATGGCGCCCCAGAGCTGTTCGATGGGGCTCTCGGGGAACGGATGGCCGGTGTGCCGGGCCACCAGCTCCTTGATTTCCTCCACCAGCGCCTGCATCTCGCTGGCCGAGAGGTCGATGTCGCGGGCCGCCTTCTGGGCCTTGCGGCGGGCGTCGAGCCGGTCGGCCAGGTCTTTCTTGGAGATGTCGTAGACGACGCTGGCGTACATCTGCACGAACCGGCGGTAGGAGTCCCAGGCAAAGCCGGGATTGCGGCTCTCCTGGGCGAGACCTTCAACCGTGGTGTGATTGAGCCCGAGGTTGAGGATGGTGTCCATCATGCCGGGCATGGACAGCGCCGAGCCCGAGCGCACGCTCACCAGCAGCGGGCGCTCCCGTCCGCCGAAGACCCGGCCGGTCTGGGCCTCCATTCGCTGGAGGGCCGCCTCCACCTGCGACCGGAGCCGGGGAGGGAACTGGCGCGACTCGAGGTACGGCTGGCAAAGCGTGGCCGAGATGGTGAAGCCGGGAGGAACCGGTATACCGAGGTTGGTCATTTCGGCCAGGCCGGCACCCTTGCCGCCCAGCACGTCCTTCATGGCGGCGGTGCCATCGGCCCGGCCCTGGCCGAAGTAGTAGACCAGCTGCCCGCTGGAACTGCTCATGGAGTGCTCGTGGCCATGGGTGAAGCGTGGCGGAGCCGCACGATATCGTCCTCCACCGGGACGGGATAGCGGCCCGAGAAGCAGGCGTGGCAGAAGGTATCGGCCTTCCCGGCCGCCTTGAGCATCCCCTCGAGCGAGAGATAGCCCAGGGAGTCCACCTCGAGAAAGGCGCGGATTTCCTCGTGCGAGTGGGTGGCCGCGATCAGCTCCTCCACGGTGGGGGTATCGATCCCGTAGTGGCAGGGGCCGGTGATGGGCGGCGAGCCCAGCCGCAGATGCACCTCGCGGGCCCCGGCGGAGCGGATCATCTGCACCAGTCCCTTGCTGGTGGTGCCGCGCACCAGACTGTCATCCACCACCACCACCGAGCGCCCGTTGATCACTTCCCGCACCGGATTGAACTTGATCTTCACCTTCTCGACCCGGAGCTGCTGGGTCGGATGGATGAAGGTCCGCCCCACGTAGTGATTCCGGATCAGGCCGTGCTCCAGCCGGATGCCCGAGACCTCAGAATAGCCCAGCGCCATCGCGTTGGCCGAGTCGGGCACGCTGAACACCACCTGGCCGCTGTGAGCCGGCTGCTCCCGCGCCAGCTGCCGGCCCAGCTCGCGGCGCACCCGGTCGACCGACTCGCCGAAGATGGTGGAATCGGGCCGCGCAAAGTACACCAGCTCGAACACGCAGCGGTGGATGGGACGGCGAGGCAGGGGCTCGAGCGGGGTGATCTCGGAGCCGCTGATCCGGACGAAGTCGCCCGGCTTGAGCTCCCGTTCGACCGTGGCGCCGATCAGGTCCAGGGCGCAGGTCTCCGAGGCGACCACCACGCCGTGGTTCAGGCGGCCCAGCACCAGCGGGCGGAACCCGTGGCCGTCGACGATGGCGTACATGGTGCGGCCGATGGTCACCACCAGACTGTAGGCGCCTTCGACCTTCGAGAGCGCTTCCCGCAGCTGCGCCTCCACCGTCGCCGCCTGGGACCGCGCCACCAGGTGGACGATAGTCTCGGTGTCCGACGAGGAATTGAAAATGGACCCCGACGCCACCAGCTCCTGCCGCAGCCGGTTGGAGTTGGTCAGGTTGCCGTTGTGCGCGATGGCAAACGGCCCGCCCCGATAGTTGGCCAGGATCGGCTGGGCGTTGGCCAGCACGGTGCTTCCCATCGTGGCATAGCGGGTGTGGCCGACGGCGACGTCACCCGGCAGCTCCTTGAGCACGGATTCGGGAAACACGTCACTCACCAGCCCCATGCCGCGGTGCTGCCGGGGCCGGCCGTCGGCATCGAGCGCGACGATTCCGGCGCTCTCCTGCCCCCGGTGCTGCAGGGCGTAGAGCGCCAGATAGGCCAGCCTGGCCGCGTCCGGAATTCCCGAGATGCCGACGATACCGCACATGCTCTATTCTCCTTCGCCCGCGCTGGTCGCCACCCGGGCCATCCGGCGCGGGATGGCTTCCATGTAGACCCGGCGCAGGTGCTTGACGTCCCAGGCCCAGGCCCGTTCACCGAACACGATCTCCAGCGGATCGGCTGGTCCGGTCACGCGGCCGGCACCGAAAATCGACACTCCGTGGGCCCGGGCGAGCCGCGCCAACTTATTCCGCCTTGCGAATGGTAGCGAGATGACCGCGCGGCCGTGATCCTCGGCAAAGAGGAGCTGGGCGGCCTCCATTCCCGGGGTATATTCCGTCAGGTCCAGCCGGGCGCCGAGGCACTGGTCGGCGTAAGGACCGCCCATGCAGGCCTCGGCCAGGGCTACCGCCAGGCCCCCCTCGCTCAGGTCGTGGGCCGAGGTGATCACTCCCGCCTGGATGGCGGCGATGAGGAACTGCTGGAGCCGGCGCTCGGCCTCGAGGTCCACCGGGGGCGGGGCCCCGCCGACGCAGTCGAGCACCTCGCTCCAATAGGCCGAGCCGCCCAGGTGCCCCCGGGTCCGGCCCACGATTACCACCAGATCACCCTCGGCGGCAAAGCTGCTCCCCGCCCGCCGGTTGACGTCGCGGAGCAGGCCCACCATGCCGACGGTGGGCGTGGGATCGATCGCGCCGGTGGGGCTCTCGTTGTAGAAGGAGACGTTGCCGCCGGTCACCGGCGTGCCGAACGCGCGGCACGCATCGGCGATGCCGCGGCAGGCCTCGCGGAACTGGAAGAACACCTCGGGTTTTTCCGGGTTGCCGAAGTTGAGGCAGTCGGTGATGCCTAACGGTTCGGCGCCGACGCAGGCCAGGTTTCGCGCCGCCTCGGCCACGACCGCCTTGCCGCCCTGCCAGGGATCGAGCGCCACCCAGCGGGCGTTGCAGTCAACCGTTACCGCGATCCCGAAGGACTCTCCCGGGACCTGGAACACGCCGGCATCGCCGCCGCCGGGCGCGACCGCGGTGTTGCCCTGCACGCTGCAGTCGTACTGCTCGAACACCCACCGCTTGCTCGCGATGGTCGGGCTGTCGAGCAGCTGCTCGAGGGCCACGACCGGGTTGGGCTCTTCCCGCGAGGGCCGGCGGCGCCGGCGGGCCCGGGCCTCCGACGATTCCCGGGCCTCGGGATGATAGACCGGGCAATCGTCCACCAGCCGCTGGCCGGGAATGGCGGCCACCACCTGGCCGTCGTGGATCACCCGGAACATGCCGTCATCCGTCACCCGCCCAATGACCGCGGCGTTGAGCTCCCACTTGCGGCAAACCAGCTCCACCTCGGGCACGCGGTGCGGCTCGGCCACCACCAGCATCCGCTCCTGGGATTCGGAGAGCAGGATCTCGTAGGGAGTCATCCCCGGCTCGCGCACGGGGACCTTCGACGTGTCGATCTCCACGCCCACGCCGCCGCGCGCGGCCATCTCCGCCGAGGAGCTGGTGAGCCCCGCGGCACCCATGTCCTGGATGGCGACGATCATGCCGCCGTGGATCAGCTCCAGGCTGGCCTCGAGCAGCAGCTTCTCGGTGAAGGGATCACCCACCTGCACCTGGGGACGGCGCTCTTCGCTCTTCTCGGTGAGTTCTTCCGAGGCGAAGCTGGCCCCATGAATCCCGTCCCGCCCGGTCCGGGCACCGACGGCGATCAGTACGTTCCCTACGCCATGAGCGCGGGCCCGGATCAGGTCCCGTTCGGGGAGCAGCCCGACGCACATCGCGTTGACCAGGGGATTGCCGCTGTAGCAGGGGGCGAAGCCAACCTCACCTCCCAGCGTGGGCACGCCGACGCAGTTGCCGTAATCCCCCACACCCCGGACAATTCCGTGAAACAGGTACCGGTTGCGCGGCTCGTCCAGCGGTCCCAGCCGCAGGCTGTTGAGCACCGCGACCGGACGGGCGCCCATGGTGAAGACATCGCGCAGAATGCCGCCGACGCCGGTCGCCGCGCCCTGGTAGGGTTCCACCGCGGACGGGTGGTTATGCGACTCGATCTTGAAGGCCACCGCCCAGCCGTTGGGCAGCCGCAGTACCCCGGCGTTCTCGCCCGGACCCTGGACCACGTTCGGGCCGGTGGTGGGGAAGGTCCGCAGGATCGGCTTGGAGTGCTTGTAGGAACAGTGCTCCGACCAGAGCGCCGAGAAGACCCCGAGCTCGGTCAGCGTGGGGGTGCGCCCCAGGATGGTGCCGATGAGCTCGTATTCTCCCGCGGTCAGGTTGTGCTCCCGCGCCAGCGCGAGGGTGACCGGGGGATCGCCGGGGCGCGGCTCCGCGGCCACCGGGGCGACTGCGGTCACGGATTCTCCTTCCGCCGTCCCCGCATGCCGGTCACCACGTCGCCGAAGACCTTGCGCAGGAGCCCCGGCTCCTCGTGCTTGAGCAGCGTGTCCAGTTCACCGGCATCGAGCCACAACCCGCCGCAGTGCTGACAGGTGTCCACCTGGACGCCGTGCAGGCTGATCGTGACCAGGTCATGCCCCGTCTTGGGGCATTTCATGTAGTGCGAGCGGCGCTCCGCTTCATCGCGCTCCTGATGTTCCCGGGCCCGGGTGCGGGCCAGCAGCTCGGCGTCGAGCTTGGCGAAGTATTCGTCCTCGTTCTTGCTGGGCTTCTTGGGGTCGCTCATAACCGATCCTCGGGCCGGGTCACCTGACCGGCGCCAGACTGGAGACGATGGAATGGAAGAGACCGAGTCCCACATCGGAACCGAGGTTGGGATCGGCCAGGCGTTCGGCGTGCGGCATCATGCCCATCACGTTGCCGGCCGGGTTGCAGATGGCGGCGATGTCGTCGACAGCTTCGTTGGGATTACCCGCCGCGTCGAGCATGCGGCCGTGCTGGTAGCGGAGCACGACCAGTCCATCCGCGCGCAGCAGGTCCCGTACCTCGGGCGGGGCCACGTAGCGGCCGTCTCCGTGACCGATGGGGATCCGGATGACCTGGCCCGGCAGGAAGTCCCGGGTAAAGACCGTATCGTTGCGCTCGACCCGCACGTCGACCGGGCGCGACAGGTAGTGCAGGTTGGCATTCCGCACCAGCGCGCCAGGGAGGAGCCCCGCCTCGCACAGGATCTGGAACCCGTTGCAGATGCCCAGC
>DASTEX010000616.1:0-2644 GCA_035709185.1 Gemmatimonadales bacterium | reverse complement strand
GCACCACCTTCTCCGCTCCCAGGGCCTTGGCCACGATCTCGGCGGTCTCCATCGCCCGAACGAGGGGGCTGCTGCCCACGACCTCGGGCGCCTCCACCACCTGGGCCAGCCCGCGCGAGATGGCGCGCATCCGGCGGGCTCCCTTTCCCGTCAGGGGACGCTCCGGGTCGGGCTTGCCGGATTTGGCCCACTCTTCCCGGTCTTCGGCGATACCATGTCGGATGATCAGTAGTCTCATAGTCACAGGCGGAGTGGCTGGTAAGGCGAAACGATACTCCCGGTTAGGCCCCGCGGCAAATATGAAAACGGAGGCGATCGCTCGCCCCCGTTTTCCCTGCTGCCCGCCGGGATCCGGCCGGTCAGTTCTCCACAATGATGAGGTACTTCGACGGGGCCCAGAACTGCTGCGGCGAAGTGATCCGCAGGGTGCCCTTGAACTTGCCGTTGTTCATCTGGTCGGCCTCGGCATAGGCGAGGTCATGCCGCGACACGATGCGATAATCCTTGTCGGGCTTGGGCAGGGCGATCTCCGACAGGGTCCGCTTGTCGGCCCGGGTGAACTGCTGGGGATCCAGCACGCGGGCCGGGGCCAGCGTCTCGCCGGTGCGGGTGAAGACCAGGAAGCGGGTCCCGCCTTCCTGCTGGATGACACCGCGGTCCATCAGCTCCTTCTTGGTGCCGACGACGTAGTAGATCTCGTTCTCCCGCTCGGTCATGACGGAGACCGTATCGGTCAGGACCCGCTTCTCTTCCGAGAGGGTCGTAACCTGGCCGCTCAGCGCGGTGACCTGCTCGTTGAGGGTGGCGATGGTCGCCTTCTGCGACTCGACCACGCCCTGCAGCTCGGTGATCGTGTTGGCATACGCGGTCAGCGCGGTCCGGAGGCTGTCGTTGGAGCCGCTGAGATTCTCGACCCGGCGACGGGCGGCGGCCAGGCGGGCCTCGGATTGACGGACCCGGCTCACCAGGGCCCGGACCTTGTTGAGGACCTCGGCCCGCTCATCGACCCGGGAGCCCTCGCCGGCCACGACCGGTGCATTCTTCGTGTCGGTCCGGATGGTGGCGAGCTCCCCGCTCACGTCGGTGATGAGCTTGGTGGTCTCGGACAGCTCGGTCAGCAGGCTGTCCTTCTGCGAGGAGATGGTCGTCAGCTGCTGGGCCTGGGTTCGATAATACTCGGTCGAGTCAGACGGGATCCGGGCAGCCAGTCCGGTGCCACCGCCCTGGCAGGCCGCAGTGGCCAGCGCAAGCAGCACCATACTGCCCGCAGAGCTACGGGCGAATCGTGACATCAGCACTCCTGGGACATGGGTGGGAAAGGGGCTCATAACATGCTCCAATTCGCGGTTGAGAGCAATCGCGCGCGCGGTCGATCAGCCTGGTCCTTCGCTGTCTTCCTCACCGCTCTTCTGCCCACGGTAACCGTGGCGCAGTCGCCCTCATTGATCCTGCTCCGTCCCGACCGCGTCTGGGACGGCGTCACTGCTGAAGCGCATACCGGCTGGGTAGTTCTGATCCAAGGCAACCGAGTCGCGTCAGTCGGCCCTGCCACGGCGAATCCGCCGCGTCATGCTACCATCGTTGATTTGCCGGGAACAACTCTGCTTCCGGGACTAATAGACGCTCACAGTCATTTGCTCTTGCACCCATACAATGAAACCAGCTGGGATGAGCAGGTCCTGCGCGAGCCATTGGCCCTACGCGTCGCTCGCGCGACCGTCCATGCTAGGCAAACGCTGCTCGCCGGGTTCACCACGCTGCGTGATCTGGGCACCGAGGGCGCCGGTTATGCAGATGTGGGTCTGCGCGACGCCATCGACCAGCACATCATACCCGGACCGAGGCTGATCGTCACTACCCGGGCCATCGTCGCGACCGGCTCCTACGGTCCCTCGGGGTTTGCTCCCGAGGCCGGCGCGCCGTTGTTAGGCGCCGAGCCGGCCGACGGCGTCGAAGGCCTCACCCGGGTAGTGCGCGACCAGATCGGCCGCGGGGCGGAGTGGATCAAGGTGTATGCCGATTACCGCTGGGGTCCCGGCGGGGAGCCGAGCCCCACCTTTACCCAGGAAGAACTGACACACCTGGTGGCCGTTGCCCGCTCGGCCGGCCGGCCGGTGGTGGCTCACGCCTCGACACCGGAGGGGATGCGCCGGGCGATCCTGGCGGGGGTCGAAACCATCGAGCATGGCGACGGTGCCACACCAGCGATCTTCGAAATGATGCGCGAGCGCCGCGTCGCCTGGTGTCCCACGCTGGCCGCCGGCCATGCCATCCAGCAGTACCGGGGGTGGATTCCCGGCCGGGGTGAGGAGCCGGCGCCGGTGCGGGCCAAGCGGGAGAGCTTCCAGGCTGCGCTCAAGGCCGGGGTGGTTCTGTGCAACGGGAGCGACGTCGGCGTGTTCGCCCACGGGGACAACGCGCGCGAGCTGGAGCTGATGGTCGCCTACGGCGCCACCCCGCTCCAGGCTCTGCGGTCCGCCACCTCCACTAACGCCGTCGTGCTGCACCAGGGCGAGCGGCTGGGCCGGATCAGCCAGGGATTTCTGGCCGACCTGGTGGCGGTCGAAGGCAATCCGCTGGAAGACATTACTGCGTTGCGGAAGGTGCGGCTGGTCATGAAGGATGGTGTCATTCACCGACGGTA
>DASTEX010000615.1:0-3151 GCA_035709185.1 Gemmatimonadales bacterium | reverse complement strand
CTAGTATTGGACCGCGAATCCCGGGTCTGCTGCGAGCGGGACGGGGCATCCCAGTATTCGCTGCGCCCCACCCTTCGCTGGGCCTATGAACCAGGCGTCAAAGTGCCCGCCTCCCCGAGGAATCTTGCTTGGCACTGTGGTAGCACAACGCCAGAATGCCTTTCCACGTTACCTGGCCACAACTCAGCCCTCAAGGGCCGTATACCTCTAGCCACGCATCCCTTCGCTGCTGCCCGACGGGCCCGGGTTGAGGCGAAGAATCGAGCCCTTTAGCGGCTCGCTGGACTGTCTGCAGGACCAACCAATAACGATTGCCCTTCGCCATATAGGTCGGCAACGCGATACCATCTCGTGACTTGCTGCGATCGACCGACCAGGCGCACAGTCTCTGGCGGTCCTTGGAACCCGCCCAGCCTCCCGCCCGTCTTGAGAAGGGATAACCTCATCCAGTGACGGCGAGGGGCAACGTTTCGGCCCGCTCCTGCGTCTATATAGCGTCTCACCTTCAGCAAGTGACCCGTATGGAGACCTTCAAGCGCTTCCTCCGGAACCGCCGAGTCCTGATCCCGGCGATCCTGGCGGTCCTCGCCATTCCCACCGCCTGGCTGCTTGCCAAGGACACCGTGGTCGTGGAGGACTCGTCCCTGATCGCTACGGTCCGAAAGGGCGAGTTCAAGGTGATCGTCACCACCTCGGGAGAGCTCCGCGCCCCCCGGTTCGTCCAGATCACCATCCCGCCCAACACCCAGCAGGCCCAGGTCTACCAGATGAAGATCTCCTCCATCGTGCCCGAGGGGACCATCGTCAAAGAGGGCGACGTGGTGGCCGAGATCGACCGCTCCACCGTGGCCGCCAAGTTCGCCGAGGTGACCCTGGCCCTCCAGAAGGCCGAGGCGGTGTACGAGCAGGCGATGCTCGACTCCACCCTCAACCTCTCCAAGGCTCGGGAAGACATCCGCACCATGGAGCTGGCGGTGGAGGAGAAACGGTTGGCCAAGGAGCAGTCGGCCTACGAGGCGCCCACCGTCAAGCGCCAGGCCGAGATCGACCTCGAGAAAGCCCAGCGCGCCCTGGCCCAGGCCCGGCTCGACTACAAGACCAAGACCGAACAGGCCCAGGCCAAGATGCGCGAGGTCGGCGCCGACCGGGACCGGCAGCGCAACCAGCTCAACATCGTCCGGACCGTGATGGAGGGCTTTACCGTCCGCGCCCCCGCGCCCGGGATGGTGATCTACGTCAAGGAGTGGAACGGCCGGAAGAAGACCGCCGGTTCCCAGATCGGCGCCTGGGAGCCGGCCGTGGCCACGCTTCCCGACCTCACCCAGATGGAGTCGATCACCTACGTCAACGAGATCGACGTCCGGAAGATCAGCGCGGGTCAGCCCGCCCTGATCACCCTCGACTCCGACCCCACCAAGAAGCTCAGCGGCAAGGTCACCAGCGTGGCCAACGTGGGCGAGCAGCGGCCTAACACCGATGCCAAGGTGTTCGAGGTCCGGATCGCCATCGCCGAGTCCGATACCACCCTCCGGCCCGGCATGACCACCGGAAACTCGATCGAGACCGCGAAGGTGGACAGTGTGCTCTTCGTGCCGCTCGAGGCGCTCCACAGTGAGGGCGGCGTGCCTTTCGTCTACCGGCAGTCCGGTGGAAGCGTCCGGAAGCAGGAAGTGGCCACCGGGATCATGAACGAGGACGAAGTGATCATCGCCCGGGGCCTGGACGAAGGCGACCGGGTGCTGCTCACTCCGCCGCCCGACCGGGACCGGCTCGAGCTGGTCCGGCTTCCCGGATCGTCCCAGCCGCCCGCCGCCGGCGGCGATACCGCCCTGGGCACGGTGCCGGTTCCCGCGACCGCCACGCCGCCGCGGAAGCCGTAAGTGGCCCGGTTCGATCGCGCCGCTCTGGCCCGGCTCCAGGCCCAGGCGCGGGCCCATGTGCTGTTCGGCCTCCGCACTGCGCTCGAGGCAGTCGAGCATAACAAGCTGCGGGCCTCTCTCACCTCACTCGGTATCCTGTTCGGCGTGGCCTCCGTCATCGCCATGCTGGCCATCGGGCGCGGTGCCGAGCAGGCGATCCTGGAGCAGATGCGGCTGCTGGGCTCCAACAACGTGATCATCACGCCCATGGTCGAGCAGAAGGAGGAAGAGGCCAAGGACCAGACCGAGAAGGAAGTCAAACGCTGGTCCCCCGGTCTGTCCTATGCCGACGCCGCGTCGATCGCCCGGGTGGTGCCCGAGGTCGAAACCGCCGCGGCCGAGATCGTGCTCAATACCTTCATCACCCGGGAAGGACTCCGCCGGACCGGCAAGGTCGTAGGGGTCGACACCACCTACTTCCGGCTGACCAACCTGGAGCTGTCCCGGGGCCGCTGGTTCAGCCCGCTCCAGGTGGAGCAGGGACTCCCGGTCGCCATCATCGGCGCCGGAGTTCGCAGCCGGTTCTTCACCACCGAGAACCCGATTGGCAAACCGCTCAAGGTGAAGGACACCTGGGTCACCGTCGTGGGCGTGCTGGCCGACCGCCGCTTCAGCGAGGAGACCTCCCAGCGGCTCGGCATCCGCGACGTCAACATGGACGTGTACGTCCCGGTCAACACCATGCTGCTCCGGTTCCGGAACCGGGCGCTGGTGACCCAGCGCGACATCGAGCTGGCGTCCCAGCAGATGCGGATGAACCCGGAGGAAAACGCGCCGGTGGATGAGGAGGAGCGGAAGGAGCGGATCAACCGGAACCAGCTCGACCGGATCATCGTGCGGGTGAGCCAGTCGCGCCACGTTCCCGCCGTGGCCGAGGTGACCCGCCGGCTGCTGACCCGGCGGCACAACTCGGTGGTGGACTTCGAAATCACCGTGCCCGAGCTGCTGCTCAAACAGGAGCAGCGGACCAAGAACATCTTCAACATCGTGCTGGGCGCCATCGCTTCGATCTCGCTGGTGGTGGGCGGCATCGGGATCATGAACATCATGCTGGCGTCGGTGCTGGAGCGGATTCGCGAGATCGGCGTCCGGCGCGCCCTGGGCTCCACCCGCAAAGAGATCCTGTTCCAGTTCCTGAGCGAGGCCGTACTGATCAGCGTGGCCGGCGGGGTCGCGGGGATCCTGGTGGGAATCGCCCTCAGCATCGGGATCGAGCAGGCTGCCGACATCCA
>DASTEX010000614.1:0-4496 GCA_035709185.1 Gemmatimonadales bacterium | reverse complement strand
CTCCGGGAGATCCTCAGCAAGTACGGGGTTAGCCGTAAGCCGTAAGCCGTAAGCCGTAAGCCTCACGGCTCACGGCTTACGGCTAACGATTGACACGCTTCAATGAACGGCGTGAGCAGCCGGGACGAGTGATCGGACGGCATCGACTCGGGGTGCCACTGCACGGCGACCACGTAGCCGTCGTCGACCGTTTCCACGCCCTCGATGAGACCATCGGGCGCCAGGGCGGTGGCCCGCAGACCTTCGCCCAGCTGATCGATACCCTGGTGGTGCATGCTGTTGACTTCGAGATGGCCCGCGCCGAACGCGCGCTCCAGTCGCCCACCCGGGGCCAGGGCCACTGAGTGCGCCAGGTGATCGCGGGGCCAGCCGGCGGTCGGGAAGTAATCGTGCTTGATGGCATCGGTACACTCGGCGGCGATGTCCTGGAACAGGGTGCCGCCGAGGGCCACGTTGATGACCTGGAGCCCGCGACAGATTCCGAGGATCGGCTTGCGATCCGCCAGCGCCCAGCGGGTGAGCTCCAGCTCCACCAGATCGCGGGCGGGGTCGATCGCGCCGCAGAGCGGAGTGCGCTCTTCGCCGTAGGTCCGGGGATTGAGATCAACACCCCCGGCCAGGAGCAGCCCGTCCAGCCGGTCGTAGATCGCCCGGAGCGTGTCCCGGTCCTCGATCAGCGGGATCATCCAGGGCACCCCCCCGACCGCCGCGGTGACCAGGTAATAACGCTGGTTCATCACCCACGAGGGCGGCAGCCCCGCGGGAATACCATCCATCGCCTGCAGGGTCTGGGTGGGAATGCCGATGACCGGACGCTGGTGCATGACCTCAGATCACTCCTTCGGCGGTCTCCCGGATCAGCTGGTCGACCACGTCTTTCAGGTTTCCGGTGCGGCGCCAGGTGGCGATCTGGCGATCGGCGCTGGTGCCCTCCTCCATGATTCGCCGGGCGTACTCGGCCTCCGGCCGGCTGCCCAGCTCGTCGAGCACGTCGTCGAGGAACCAGTCGAGCAGTTCCCCGATCAATTCCCGGGCCGGCGCCTCGCGGCGCTTGCCGAAATCAATCAGCTTTCCGTCCAGGCCGTACCGCACCGCCCGCCACTTGTTCTCCTCCACCAGCTCCTGGGGATAGACCCGGAAGGTGAGATTGTCGCGCCGGAGCTTCCAGAGCTTGGCGATGATGGCCTGGAAGATCGCCGCGACAGATACGGCCTCGTCCACCCGGGTGTTGACGTCGCAGATCCGAAATTCGAGCGTGGGATAGTTCCAGTTGGGCCGGACGTCCCACCAGATCTTGGAGGCGTTGGGGATGGAGTTGGTCTCCACCAGGGTCTCGACCAGCTGCTCGAAATCATCCCACGAGCCGACGGCGGGCGGGATGCCGGTGCGGGGGAAGTTCCGGAACACCACGCTGCGGTAGGACTTGAGCCCGGTGAGCCGGCCCAGCCAGAAGGGCGAGCTGGTCGAGAGGGCCAGCACGTGCGGCAGAAAGTAACGCGACACATTCATGGCATCGATCAGGAATTCCCGGTCCTCGATGCCGATGTGCACGTGGGTCCCGAAGATCAGCAGCCGCTGGGCCAGATCCTGCAGATCCTCCCGCACGCCGATGTAGCGTTCCAGCGGTGTGATTTCCTGCGACTGCCAGGCGGAGAAGGGATGACTGCCGGCGGCGGCAATGGCGAGCCCGTTCCGGGCCGCCAGCTCCATCACCAGCTTGCGGAGCCGCACCAGCTCGGACCGGGCCTCGGCGGGGCTGCGGCAGACCCGGGTGCCCACTTCGACCATGGACTGGTGCAGCTCGGGCTTCACTTCGCCTAACACCACCACGTCGTCCTTCAGGATTTCGGTGATGTAGCTCCGGAGTTCCCGGGTCTTGGGATCGATGATCTGGTACTCTTCCTCGATCCCGATGGTGAGCGAAGGGGGTTTCGGGGTCATCGCGGTCGCGGCTCCACCACGAAGGTCGGGACGGTCGAACCGCCGCCGGCCGTTACGTTGACCAGCGAAGCGGTGGAAATCCGGGTGAGGCACCCGTCCACCTGGGCCCCATTGAAGATGAACGGCGCGGTATCGACGATCCGGTCGGCCAGCGCGACCCCCCCCTGGTCGAGGGCAGGGTAGGGCTCCACCGGCAGCTCGATCCGCTGCTGCACGATGGCCGGTTCGGCCAGGGCGCCCCGGACCGCGGCCTCCCACGCCGAGGCGTCACACTCCCACCCCAGGACCACACCCTTCCCGCCGTAGTCGTCGTTGGGCTTGAGCACCAGCTGCTCCCGGGCGGACAGGACATACGATACGAGATCCACCTTGCGCCCGTCGACCACGGTCCGCCGCTCCTCCACCAGCCGGGTCCAGGGAACATGCCGGGTGATGGCGGCGCGCTCCTCGGGCCCGAACAAGCCCGCGTTCCGCTCGTCGGAGAGCGCCGCCAGGCTGGCCTTCTTGTGGAGCAGCTTGCAGCGAAAGCCGTTGGCGAGGCAAACCGCTCCGTCGCGCACCGCCTGAACGATGGGGTGCTGCAGTCCGCCCCGCTCCACCAGCTCGTTGATCAGCACCCGCTTGTAGATCAGGTCGATGGGCCGTCCCCGCGCGCGGAGCCGGCCCTCCCGGTATTCGCACTCGGCCGGGTCCACGATGATGGCGTCGAGGCCCTGCGATCGGAAGAAGGCCTCGAACAGCACGAACTCGCTCCAGGTGGGGACGTCCTGCCAGTCGACGATCGCGATGGCCGGCGCCCGGCGGCTCCCCGACCACGCCTGCCAGGCATCGAGCAGGGCATGGAGCACGTTATGCCGGGCCGGCAGGGTCCAGAGGAGATGCCGGCGCAGGAACTCGCGGGTGCAGGGGAGCGACAGAAAGATCTCCGCCAGGGCGTCGCCGTAACCGCTGCCGGCCGGCGTCTCGGCGTTGTACTCGGTCAGCTGGAACGTGGTGCCCGCCTGATTGAAGAACGCGTCGAGCCGGGAAAGCGGGCTGGGAAGGATCCGTCCGGGGTCGGCGCCGACCAATTCGGCCTCCCAGGCTTCCAACCGGAACTGGGCGAAGATGGCGGGGTCGGCCATCGCCGCACCGAAGAGGGACTCGAACGCGCGCAGGAGCAGCCGACACCGTTCCCGAAGGAGCCGATACTGGCCCGGCGCCAGGAAGCGGGGACGGAGCACGGTGCAGAGCGGTCGATCCCCGAACTGGAGCCCCCGCTGGCGGAGCGCGGACTCGAGCAGCGCGGCCGACTCGCTCCCGACCGGGCCGACGAGGCCGTCGTGCCAGGCGGCGATAGCCGTGACCGGCGCAGCCGCCACGGCATCCATCATGTCACCGGCCGCGACGCCGGCTCGCGTTGCTTGCGCCCTTCCAGCAGGCGGTTCCAGCTCATCGGGCCGGTGGCGGGGCGCGGCTCCCGCGCCAGCCGGATCGTCAGGTCGGCCATCCGGCCGACGACCCAGTCGAAATACGGCTGGGTCAGGGAGTTGATGTCGAAGTCGGGTGCGGGATTCATGAAATCGATGGCATAGGGCACGCCGCCCCGGATGGCCCATTCCAGCGAATTCATGTCGTAGCCCAGCGCCCGGCACAGTGCCCGGGACTCGGTGACCACCTGGTCGCGAAGCCGCGGAGCCAGGTACTCGGGGTCGACCAGGTAGCGCCGGGCCTTGGGATCGTAGCGCGTCACCAGCACTTCGTCCTGGCCGATGCAGATGCAGCGTA
This sequence comes from Gemmatimonadales bacterium, assembly GCA_035709185.1. Lineage (GTDB taxonomy): Bacteria > Gemmatimonadota > Gemmatimonadetes > Gemmatimonadales > GWC2-71-9 > SZUA-320. The sequence goes on along the minus strand of DASTEX010000614.1, from coordinate 788 downwards.
CGAACTGCTCGAACTGGATGAATTCCTGGACGATCATGGTGAGCCGGCCCGAGGCGTCGTAATGCTGGATCAGCTCCTCGAGCGACTGGCAGACGAAGACATCGCGCCAGCCACCGCCATACGCGTCCTTGAGGATCAGGGGCAGGCCCACGTACTCGACCGCAGCCTTCCAGTCGAGCGGGAAGACCAGGTTGCGAAGGCTCTCGTCGTGCTTGATGCCGGGGATGTACTCCTTGTTCGGCAGCAGGGCCGTCCGGGGACTGGCAATGCCGAGCGACGTGGCGAGCGTGGCGCCGAAGAACTTGTCATCGGCCGACCACATGAACGGGTTGTTGATGACCGTGACCCCGCGGAGCATGGCGTGCTTGAGCCAGGTGCGGTAGAACGGCACCTCGTGGGAAATCCGGTCGATGATCACGGCGTAGCGGGCCGGATCGTCCATCCGGGGCGTTCCCAGCTGGACAAACTCGGCCACCACGCCCGCCTGGCGGCGCTCGACCTCGGCGATGAACGCCGGCGGCCAGCTCCACTCCCGTCCCACGATCAGGCCGATCCGGGTGGTCATGTCATTACTCCCTGAAGATTTTCCCGTCCGCCCGTCCCAGAAGGAACGGCAATACCTGGCGAAACCGCCGGCCCCAGTGACTTTCGTGATGGGTGGCGTCCGGGTCCTCGAGATATCGGAATCGGTCGCCGCCAAGCCCCCGGGCCACCAGTGTATCGCGCAGCCGCCGCACCGAGTCGAGCATACGATCTCCCTCCCCGGTCCCGATGTCGAGCCAGAGTCG
>DASTEX010000613.1:0-4652 GCA_035709185.1 Gemmatimonadales bacterium | reverse complement strand
GGATTGTTTCGCGATGCTGGCACGGTGTCCAGCGTGGCGACACCCTGAAAAGCATCCTCCATGCCTCGTGAATTGGTCAAATTGGCAGTCGGATTGGCCGGGATGACCAGGCACTCTGTCAGATCGACCAGGCGGCCCTCGGCCGCCTTCGACCGCCGACCGCCTTCGACCGTCTTCGACTGTCTTCGACTGTTTTCGACCAAAAAAGGACCATGACCGCTGCGGAACGAATCCCCACCGAAGTCTTCGACGATCACGCCGGACTGGCTCGCCGGGTGGCCGCCCGGATCGCCGCGGTCATCCACGAGCGGGCCGGCCGGAATCAGCGGGCGGTGCTCGGACTGGCGACCGGGTCGACCCCGGTCGGGGTCTATCGGGAGCTCATCCGGCTGCACCGAGAAGGCGCCCTCTCGTTCGCCGGCGTGGTGACGTTCAACCTCGACGAATACTGGCCCATGCAACCGGACAGCATCCACTCGTATCACCGGTTCATGTGGGACAATCTGTTCTCGCAGGTGGACATCGATCCGGCCAACGTTCACCTCCCGGACGGAACCGTGCCCCGGGACCAGGTCGGGGACTGGTGCGAGCAGTACGAAGAGCGCATCCGGGAGGCGGGCGGGATCGACTTTCAGCTGCTGGGCATCGGCAAGACCGGTCACATCGGCTTCAATGAGCCCGGTTCGGGGGTCCGGAGCCGGACCCGCCTGGTCACGCTGGACCGCATTACCCGCCGCGATGCGGCCGGCGATTTCTTCGGCGAGCCCAATGTTCCCCGCGAGGCGATCACGATGGGGGTCGCGACCATCCTCGACGCCAGGGAGATCGCCATTCTGGCCACGGGCGAGCACAAGGCCGACATCGTGCGGCGGGCGGTGGAGGGGGAAATCGATACCGGGGTGGCCGCCACGTTTCTTCAGAAGCACCCTCGAACCACGTTCTATCTCGATGCCGCCGCCGCGGCCGCCCTCACCCGCATTGCCACCCCCTGGCTGGTCGACGAGGTCGTCTGGACCGACGAGCTGGCCGTTCAGGCGGTCGCGTGGCTCTCGCTCCAGGTGGGCCGCGCCGTTCTCAAGCTGACCATGCGGGACTACGCCGAGCATAACCTGTCGGCGCTGGTGGCCAAGTTCGGCTCGCCCGGCGAAGTGAACGGATTCGTCTTCAACGCCCTCGGGGCCCGGATCCGGGGCCGGTCCAAACTGCCGCGGGGCAAGCGGGTCATCTGCTTCTCGCCCCACCCCGACGACGACGTGATCTCGATGGGCGGCATGCTGCGCAAGCTGGTGCTCAACGGGAACGACATCGTGATCGCGTACATGACCAGCGGCAACATCGCCGTGTTCGATCACGATGTGCGCCGCTATCTCGACTGGCTGGAGCGCCTCTCGCGCGAGCGCTCTCTCGCCGCCGGCGAGGTCGAGGGGCTGCGGGACCGGGTGAGCGCCTTCTTCGCCCGCAAGCAGCCGGGCGAAGTGGATCTGCCGGAGGTCCTGGACATCAAGCGCATGATCCGGGAAGCCGAGGCGGTGAGCGGGATCGAAACTCTGGGACTGCCGGCCGTGGCGGCGCGTTTCCTCAACCTTCCGTTCTACCAGACCGGCAAGGTGCGGAAGGACCCCGTCAGCGACGCCGACGTGGCGATCGTGCGGGAGCTGATCGAGGAAGTACACCCCGAGCTGATCTTCGTCGCGGGGGACCTGTCCGATCCTCACGGCACCCACCGGATGTGCAAGGAGGCCATCGACCGGGCGCTGGCCTCGCTGCCCGCGGTCCAACCCGAGGTCTGGCTCTATCGCGGCGCCTGGCAGGAATGGCCGGTGACCGATGCCACCTGGCTGGTACCGATTTCACAGGAAGAGCTGCAGCTCAAGATCCAGGCAATCTTCAAGCATCAGTCTCAGAAGGACTCGGCCCCGTTTCCGGGGCTCGACGACCGCGAGTTCTGGCAGCGGGTCGAGGCCCGGAACAAGGATACGGCGGCCACGCTCGACCGGCTGGGGCTGGCCGAGTACTTCGCCATGGAGGCCTACGTGGTGGAGCCACCGGTCAGCGCCACCGGGCAAACCGGAGGGTGACGCTCACCAGACCGGCGCCCGCGTCCGGCGGAGCAATGCATCCCCGGATCAGCAGCGACCGCCCGTTGGCCAGCCAGGAGGCGGCGGAGCCATCCGTCATCCTGACGGCCAGCTGACCCGGCATCGCCGGCGCCCAGGAACCCTGCAACAACGTGATGTGTCCCTCACCCATGCTCGAGCGCACCGGGCCGCTCGCCAGCCGGACCACCCAGGTCCGGTCCTCTTTTACGAAGGCCCGCCCCGAGATCAGCCATTCGGACAGCGACGGGCCTTCCGCGGCCCCGGACCGCCAGTAGAACGGCGGGCGCGCGCCGTTCACACTCATCAGGCGGTAGACGCCGGCATACTCCGGCTCCTCCCACCCCCGCTGCTCGAGCTCCGCGCCCACGGGAAACCGCTCGAAGGAGACCCGCAGATCGGGCCGACGGATGTCGGCCCGATACACGCCGGAATTACCGGCCAAGGCGGAAGCCATATCCCACCGCGATCTTGATCACCTGGTTCTTCACGTTCGCCGGACCATCGCCATTGATGTTCTTGAGGCCGCGGTCATAGCGGATGGAGAACTGGGCCCGGCCCAGCTCGGCGCCCGCGCCGAACATCAGCCCGAAATCGGTGCCCGCGACGGCGGTGGTCTCGTCGCTGCACTCGTACTCGCTGCCCGACACGATCAGGGTGCAGCCGGCCTTGAAGGCGAAGGCGGGACCGAACATGACATAGGGACGGAACCGGGCGTCCTCCGAGGCAAAGCGATACCGCGCCAGCACCGGGACCTGGATGTACCCGATCTTGATCTCCGCGTCGTCGTCCACCCACTTCGAGCCCTTGCTGGTATAAGTCACCTCGGGCTGGATCGCGAGATGGCGGCCCAGACTGATGGAAGCGAAGCCGCCGAGATGAAGCCCGGTGCGGCGCGACGCATCCTCCTGGTTGTCGCCGGTGCTCTTGGCGCTGTTGAGTCCGATGGTCGGCCCGACCAGGATCTGGTTCTGCGCCGCGGCAACCGTGGCGCCTCCGGCCACCAGGGCCGCGAGCATTGTCAGACGATGTCCGATACGCATGGTGCTGTCTCCTTATGAGAGTGTGAAAAGGGTGAAACTCACTTGCCTTTGACCGTCGCCGGCGGGAATTCCGTGAGGGAATCCGCCCACGAGTCCCGGCGGACAAAGCGGAACGTCTCGCTGTCCGGTCCCTCGCCTACCCTGCCGTTCATCCGGGCCCGCAACTCGAGCGTGTCGCCCGAGACCTTCCAGATGACCTGCCCGCCCTGACTGGGCCGGATGTCGATGCGGCCGTCCCGCCGGCGTCGCCAGGTCCCCGTCATGGTCACCACGACCGGCTGGCCCATTACTCCGGGACCAGTTGCTCTGAGGGTCAACGCGACGTGATAGGTCTGATCCGGACAGAAGGAGGCGCGGCCGGAGACCCACCAGGCCCGGAGCCATGAGCCCCCGACCAGTTCGGTTTCCTGCCAGAGGGAAGGAAGGGTGTGCCCGCCGACACTGACGAGCGCGTACCGCCCAGCCGGGTCGGCATCCCTGGACCTGCCCGGACTGCCGGCAATGCAGGCAAGTGCGAGGAGTACTGAAAGCGGCATGAGCGACCTGGCCTCCCTGGCCGCGCCTCCATGGCGCAGCGACGGGGCCAGTTTATGGCGGGGGACCAACCGGGAATCATCCCTCGATCAACCCCGGGCTGGGAAAGGACTTAGGACACTCAAAGGACTTAGGACTTAGGACTTAGGACTTAGGACTAAGTCCGCCCCACCCCCACCCAGAAGCTCGCGCCATGCGACGGGGTGGTGGGGTGGTGGACTAAGTCCCAAGTCCTAAGTCCTAAGTCCTTTAGTTAGTCTCGGGGAGCAGTCAGATCCCGGAACGGCCGGTTATCCCGAAGGGTGAGAAAGTCGATCTGGCCATGCCATTCGTCGAACCGCCCCGACCCCTCCCGGAGCGACTGCCCCAGGAACCGGACCGCGTCCTCGGGCCGCCCCAGCGCGGCCGCGATGGTTCCGGCCCACCGCGCCGGCCGGCCAAAGGGGAACGGAAGCTTCAGGGCCGTCAGCTGACGGATCATGGCTTCCGCCCGGGCGGTGTCACCCAGGTGAGCCGAGGTAGCTCCCACCCCGCCCAGGTGTTCGGGTGACTCGGGGTTGATGGCCGCCAGCCGTTCATAAAGCGTACGGGCCTCGGCCCACCGCTCCATGTTGTGGAGCGCCCGGGCGTGGCCCAGCAGGTGGAGCGTGTCGTCGACTCCGGCCGCGGTCAGGGGCGCGTACCAGTCGATGGCCGCCTGGCCATACCGGCGGACGGTATCGGCCGGTGCCCCATGCTCGCGCAGCTCCTTCGAAACCTCCCAGAGCAGGGTCCCCGCCGAGTAGGGAATCCAGGTCCCGGGGTCGTCCGGCAGAGCCACCGCGGCCTCGACCCGCGCGGCCAGCTCGCCATAGCGCCGCAGCGCGGCAAGCGCGGTCGTCTCGACGCTGTGGGCCCAGCCGTCCCTCGGGGCCCGGGCCTGCATCTCCCGGGCGTTCTTCAGCTCCTGCTCGTGCTCCCCCAGCATGTGCAGCCCGCG
>DASTEX010000612.1:0-6086 GCA_035709185.1 Gemmatimonadales bacterium | reverse complement strand
ATCGCGGGCGGCTACTCCGACGAGAACCGGAACACGGCCGGGGTCTGGCGGTACCACCGTTAGCCGTGAGCTGAACGGTTTGCCCCGGGAACGCCCGAGAGATAATCGATGCCACGACGCACCCATCTCGTCATCATTATTGCCACTGTCACGGCCAGTCTTGCGCTGGTCCTGAAGTCGACTGGCTCAGGGCTGGGCCGTCCTCACGTGCTCCACGGTCAGATCACACCGGCCGATTCCCTGGCGGGGGTCTTCGAAGGTCGCACCCCCTGTGGCCGGATCGCCACCGAGTTCACCGGCTTCCCGTCCGCCAACTGCGAGAAAGTCAAATGGCGCCACACATTTTACCGGGATGCGGCGACCGGCAACCCCACGAGCTATCGCTATGAAGGAACCCGGACCACCCGGCTGGGCCGGTGGCGCATGGTTTCGGAGCGGGGTCGAATCGTCTACCACCTCACGCCCAGCGGACCGGGCGCAGCGCTTTCCCTCCTCAACGTGGACGACAGAGTACTCCTGCTGCTCGATTCGACCGGCCGGGTTCTGGTCGGAGATGCCAGCTGGAGTTATGCCCTGAACCGGGTAGACCGTTAGCTCCATCGCCTTTGGCCGATGGCCGGGTTCGTCGTACCTTCCGACCAGACCACTTCCTTCCCGCACCATAGTGAGAGGGTATGAGCTCGCTGGTCCTCGACGTCGTTCTGGCCACGATTCCCATGATTGCACTGGCATCCGTCACCTGGCGGCTGGTGTGGCCTCGCTGGAAGCTGGTGGCCAAGATCCTCCTCCACCCGCTGATCTACGCCGGCCTGTCGCTCCTCATCGGGCACTGGAGCGTCCTCATTGCGTGGGTGCATCAGGGAGTCCTGGGGCTCGGGGGCCACATCTGGTTCAGCCGCAGGCACGGGTTCACGTGGTATGCCGTCGAGGATCCGGCCCGGTATGTCCTGCTGTCGAAACAGGCGGTAAGCTCCCTGGGCCGGCCGGCGGCTGAACCGCCGCGGGACGCGTAGGTCAGGCTCGCCGGAGGACCCCTTGGCCCGTGGAATGGTGACCTGGAACCTGAAGCAGGACATGCCCTCGGTTGCGGAAGCCCGCCGGCGGCTCGAAGACCAGCTCCAGACGTTCAGCCGCGACGGAGTGACCCTGGTCAAAGTGGTTCACGGCTACGGTTCCACCGGACAGGGAGGAAGGATCAAGCAACAGCTGGGCAGGATCCTGCGGGGACTGATGACTCGCGGTATTGTGCGCGAGTTCGTGCCGGGCGAGCGCTGGAACACCGCCGACAAGACCGCCCGGCAGCTGCTCAACGATTATCCGGTGCTGGCCGACGACCCTGACCTGCGGCGCAACAACCCCGGGATCACCATCGTGCTGCTGGGAAGAAGCACTCGCAAGGCCAGGCCGAAGCCGCCGCCGGTCGCGAAGGCCGAGCCCCCCACTCCGGCGCCGGGAGCCGTGGACCAGTTGCTCGAGACCGACCCCGGGAAACTGTACGACCGATACACCAAGCCCGATGACATACGGCGGCTGAAGCCTGATCCGTGAGCCCCGGCCGGCATAACGATGAACATGGAAACCGTTCTGGAAACCCGCCGGCTGATGCTCTGCGAGCTCCGCCCCGCCGACCTCGACTTCGTCGCGTCCATGCTGGCCCACCCCGACGTGAGTCACTATTACGAGCGTACCTTCGATCGGGCGGACGCCGAGGTCTGGCTCACCCGTCAGCTCGACCGATACCAACGAGATGGCCACGGCCTCTGGCTGGTGCGCGAACGCGAGACCGGAACGCCGGTGGGGCAGGTTGGTCTGGCGCTTCAGGAACTGGAGGGTGTCAGGCGACCGGAAATGGGCTGGTTGCTCGCCCGGAAATTCTGGGGCCGGGGCTACGCGACCGAAGCCGGAGCCGCGACCCGCGAGGCGGCGTTCACCCGCTGGCGTTATGCCGAGGTGATCTCGCTGATTCGCCCGGTGAACCAACCCTCCCGCCGGGTCGCGGAGCGGCTCGGCATGGCGCCGACCAAAGAGGTAGAGTTTCACGGCTACCGGCATATCGTTTATCAGTCGCTACCTGAGGCAGGCATCGGTTGAGCCCGACCCGCTACGACGTCGCGCCCGCGCTGGAGGACAAGGCCTTCATCCTGCTGGTCCTCGCGGTTTCGCTGGCCTTCGCCCTGACAATCTGGCCGTTCTTCGGCGCCATCCTGTGGGGCACCGCGCTCGCGATACTCTTCGCACCGCTGCACCGGCGGCTGCTGCGCCGGATGCGGCGCGGCAACCTGGCCGCGATCATCACGCTGCTGATCATCGTTATCATCGTCGTCATTCCCGTAACACTGGTGATCGGGCTCCTGGCACAGGAGGCTTCCGGCCTGTACACCCGGATCCAATCGGGCGAGCTGGATCTGGGGAGGTACGTCCAGCAGGTGCTCGATGTGCTGCCCGCCTGGGTCACCCAGCTGGTGGACCGGATCTGGCCCAGCGACCTGAACGTGCCCGAGCGGCTCTCCGGGATCCTGACCGGGGCGGCGCAATTCATCGCCACGCGGGCGCTGAGCCTGGGGCAGCAGACGCTCGCTCTGGTGCTCGGCATCTTCGTCATGCTGTATCTGCTGTTCTTCCTGCTTCGCGATGGCGATGCCCTGGCCCAGCGGATCGAGGGAGCGGTCCCCCTGCGACCGGAGCTGCGCGAAGGCCTCATGACCCGCTTCAGCACAGTCATCCGCGCCACCATCAAGGGGACGCTGGTGGTCGCCCTGGTACAGGGTGTGCTGGGTGGTCTGGCACTGTTGGTGCTGGGCGTGCGCGCACCGGTGCTCTGGGGCGCGCTGATGGCCTTGCTGGCCCTGCTGCCGGCGGTGGGCCCCCCACTGGTCTGGGCTCCCATTGCGATCTGGTTCCTCGCCACCGGCTCCCTGGGCAAGGGGATCGGCCTCGCCATCTACGGGATCGTGGTCATCGGTCTGGTGGACAACCTGCTCCGGCCGATCCTGGTCGGGCGGGATACCCGGATACCGGACTACATCATCCTCGTCTCCACCCTGGGCGGAATCGCGGTCTTCGGCCTGAACGGGTTCATCGTCGGGCCCGTGATCGCGGCCCTGTTCATTACCGTATGGGAGATGTTCCAGGCCACCCGGAACGCGCCCGCCGAGGTGCACGATCCCGCTGAAGTGCAGGCACCGCTCGAGGCGCCGGGACCAGCCGAAGTACAGGCAGTGGAACCGTAGACGGAGAATCCGCCCGCCCCCGGCACCTTCGAGCGGGAGGAACCGGAGGCCCTGGCCTGCGAGGATGGCTTGGAACAGTTTCCCGATCACGACACCCTCAGCTCCGCCAGAGCGCGATACTTCCATGACCACGGGCTGGGTCCCGACGGCGGGTACCAGGCGCGCTGGGTGAAGTTCCGAATCGGGCCGGTCGTCATCCCCTTCCCCAACTTCCCCGCCCGCGTGGCAGCCCTGCCACCCCACGACCTCCACCACATCGCGACCGGCTACGACACGTCATGGAAGGGCGAGGCCCAGATCGCCGCCTGGGAGCTCGGGGCCGGTTGTGGTCGCTACCTCGCGGCCTGGATGTTGAATCTCATCTCCTTCAACATCGGGCTCGTTATCGCCCCAGCCCGTACCTGGCGCGCATTTCTGCGGGGGCGACACGCCCAGGCCTTGTATGACAAGCCGTGGGATCCGGCTTGGCTCGACCGGACCGTCGGCAGCCTCCGCGAGCGGCTCGGCCTGCACCGGGACTCGAAACCGGTACGCCCGGGGGACCTGCTCTGCTTTGCGGCCTGCGCATTGCCCTTCCTGAGCAGCCTCACGCTGCTCGCGATACTGCTGGCCGGATGAGGGCGGTCATTCGAGAGGCCGTTAAGGAGGCGATACCCTTCCGGTGCCGATGAGCTCTGGCTTCGAGCGCGTCTGGCGCTTTCGGGCCGTGGCCGGGTTGGAGCCCGAGTTCGAGCACATGTATGGAAGCTCCGGTACATGGGCTCAACTATTCAGCCGGGCCCGGGGCTACCGCGGCACTGAGTTGCATCGCCTGGAGAAACACTCCCCGGAATATCTGCTGGTGGATCGTTGGGAATCCCGAGCCGCATGGGAGGCGTTCCGGCGCGACCATGCTGTCGCCTATGAGCGGCTCGATCGCGAGTGTGAAGCACTGACGCTTACAGAGGAACTGGTCCGCGAGGCCGACGCGCCGCTCCCTGACGAGGCGTGAAGCCGGCCAACGACTACTCGAATTCGTGGCGTTCGGGCTGGTGAAACATGAGGTGAAATCCCAGGAAGAGCGTCTGCGACAGCGGGTAGAACAGGATCGGCAGTACCACCATCAACCCCGCGCCGCCGTACATCAGCCGGTTCCACGGGGGATCGGGCCAGGTGGCGAGCACCACGCCGATGAAGATCGCGGCGAACACCAGCTCCGCCGCGATGATGTTGAACATGTATGCACCCACGCGGTAGCCCGGCTCGGCCCGTTCCAGCGAGAGCCTGCAACTGTGGCAATGCGCCTCCAGGCGGAACCACGACTGCCGGATGTCCTTCGCCCCGCAGTTGGGGCAGCGGAGCAGTAGCGCCCGGCCCATGATCCGGGCCGCGCGCATGAGAAACGGTTCGGAGGGTGAGGGCCAACCCATGCCTCCAACCTAAGTGACTTGCCCCGGACGGGCCGGTCGTCTACTCCTCCCTGCATGGCCCACCGCGCGTTTCCCCTGCTGGTATTGTCCCGCGAGGCGGCCGAGCAGTACCAGCCCGAAGGAAGGGAGATCTGCATTTCCATCCGCGACCCCTGGTACCCGCCGGCCAGCCTGTCCCCGGCGTTCCACGCGGTGCTGGATCTCGCCTTCAGCGATATTACGGAAGGCGAGACGGACGTCGACGTTATCTTCTGCGCCGACCATGCGGTCGAGATCATCCGGTTCGTGAACCGGTTCGCCGAGCTGGACCGGATCGTGGTCCATTGTCACGTCGGAGCCAGCCGTTCCCCCGGTGTGGCGCTCGGATTGTGCGATCACTTCGACTGGCCCACCGCGGAGCTGGAGCAGAGCTATCCGGCCTGGAACCGGCTGGTCCGGCAGGTGCTCGCGGCCCAGCGCAATCGGGAGGAGTGACCGTGCGGCGACGTGAATTCGTGGCTTCCGCCGCCTGTCGGGGATGACCTTGCGACGGCCCTGGCCCGGCCCGGCTAGCGATACCAGTGGAGCATCCATGTACGGACTGATCGGGAAGATGACCGCGGTGAGCGGGCAGCGTGACGCTCTCGCTGCCATCTTGCTGGAAGGTACCCAGGCGATGCCCGGCTGCCTGAGCTACATCATCGCCACCGATCCCTCCGACCCCGATGGCCTCTGGATCACGGAAGTGTGGGAGACCGCCGAGCATCACACGGCGTCCCTCCAGCTTCCGTCGGTCAGGGAAGCGATCACGAAGGGACGGCCGCTGATCGCCGGATTCAGCAATCGGACCGAGACCGCTCCGATCGGCGGTTACGGTCTCGTTGGAGCTTCGCAGTAGGGGTCTCACCGCTGTCTGGCTGCTGTCAACATCATGACCTCGCCCCCGCGGAGTATCTTCACCGAAACCGGCGCTCCCGGTGGCAGATCCCGCAGATAGCGTTCCATCCGGTCTTCGGCGTCGGGCTGGCTCGACACCTCGATCCCGCCCACCTCCAGCACGATGTCGCCTCCCAGCAGCAGCTGCTGGTCGCCAAACCGGACCGGGAGCCTCCCGCCCTGAAGCCCCAGGGTGGACCCGGGTGATCCCGCACCGATACGTTCGATCAGCACACCAGCCGGCTGGGGCACATTGAGCAACCGGGCCAGACCGCCGGTGAGCAGTACGCCGTCCACCCCGGTCCAGAAGGAAGGCCTCGAGAGGAGCAGGTTCCGGGCAACGTTGGACGTCACCGCGAAGCCGAGTCCCTCGAATCCACCTGACTGCGTCAGGATGTAACTCACCACGCCCACGACTTCGCCCTTGAGGTTGAACATCGGGCCGCCCGAATTGCCCTGGTTGATCGATGCGTCGGTCTGAATGAACTCCATCGGGACGCCGCTGATGGAACCGCGGGGCCGGAGCCGGCCG